>DALYYK010000160.1:0-6429 GCA_031983305.1 Candidatus Fimivivens sp.
GTCGGCAGCGGCACCGCGCTGCTGCAAATTGCGGCGATGCATTTTGTTTTGCCCGCGGTGCTGTCGCTGATCATTTCGGAGTTTATGCGCAAAAAGGGCTGGATCAAATTCGGCGATATGAGGCTTGATGTCTAAGCAAACAGCAGACCGAAAGGCTGTTTTTTGACGCTGCGCATAAAAGACGCGCGACCTTTGAATTATCCTAGAAAACATAGAAAAACTAGTTAAGCTGTGCTATGCTGGTGATGGGAAATAATCTCTTTCAAGGGCATGCGTTGAGGAGGCCAATTTTTACGTCAGGATGGTGAAGCAGATGCGGCTGGAGTACGGGAATCCTTATTATATGTGGGTTTAAATTCCGCGTGGCAGCCCGAAAAAAATAAAGGTGGAGATAACACCTTGGCGGCTGATAAGCCGTAACCCTCCCCCGAAGCGCGCAGTTATTAAAAGATGAACAAAAGACCTCTTACGAGTAGTTTAATCAGCAGCTCGGGCTTTGGCCGAGCAAGCCGGGGACGAGAGAGACGAGCTTAGAATCATGCTGACCTGCATGGAGATAGCCCGAAGAATTTCAGGGGGCGACAATATCCCGTCCGAGGATCATAAGTTTCTCATGAAGCACGATTTTGCGCTCTATGTACACTCAATTCTCCAACGCTTTCCCAAACATAATCCGCATGAGTTTAAACGTCTTTCAAAGGACGACGGCTGTCATGACGGGATCGCGGCGGATGCGCTTAAACGGAGCTTTACCAACGCACTGGAGAGCTGCCGGGGTCTAAACGACGTGCTGGCGCAGGGCGTTGCCGCGGCGCTTCAATAAACGCCAAGCGCCGGTTTTGATCAGGGTGTCCTGAGAAAGCGTGCATGGCGCGACCAGCAGCTATCCTTCCGACATAATGCATAAATATTTTCATTATGCTTGTAGATTTAACATAATTAAAGTATGCTTATAACCATAAAAGATATTAGGGGGATAAAGATGCTTGATACTTTAGAGCAACTGCACGAGAAAAAAGGGTTCCTCTGTGATATGGATGGCGTGATCTACCACGGCAACCGCTTGCTGCCCGGCGTCAAGGAATTTGTTGAGTGGCTGTATTCCGCGAACAAGAGCTTTCTGTTTTTGACCAATGCCAGCGAGAGAAGCCCGCTGGAATTAAAGCAAAAGCTCGCGCGCATGGGGCTTGACGTCGACGAGAGCCATTTTTATACGAGCGCGCTGGCCACCGCTAAGTTTTTAAGCCGTCAGGCGCCGGGCTGCACCGCCTATATCATCGGCGCGCCGGGCTTATTCAACGCCCTTTACGATGTTGGCATCACGATGAACGACGTCAACCCCGACTATGTCGTGGTGGGTGAGACGCGCAATTATAACTACGAGAGCATCGCCAAGGCCGTCTCGCTGGTGCGCGCGGGCGCAAAGCTCATCGGCACCAACACCGACCTGACCGGCCCCGCCGAGGACGGCGTAATACCCGCCTGCCGCGCGCTGGTGGCGCCCATTGAGCTGGCGACCGGCAAAAGCGCCTATTTTGTCGGCAAGCCCAATCCCTTGATGATGCGCACCGGCCTTAAGCTGCTGGGCTGCCATTCCAACGAGGCGGTCATGGTGGGCGACCGCATGGACACTGATATTGTCGCCGGTATGGAGACCGGGCTCGACACCGTGCTGGTACTCAGTGGCGTGACCGACATCGCCGAGATGAAAAAGTTCCCCTACCGCCCGACCTATATTCTCGACGGCGTAAAGGATATACCGCCGAAGGCTTGAAAAAGCCGCAGGTAACCGCTTGAGAAACCAGCGTGGCGCTATACAGGCGACAGTTCTATCCTGCGCCGGGATATTTGGACAAAAAAGCGGAAAAATATAAATAAAATTTAAAAAATTGCTTGCACCGGTGCTTGCTTTGTGATAATATATCTAGGCATGTAGTCGCCGTATTCCCTTTGCGGCGGAATTTCATGTCGGTGAAGAGCCGGAATGAAAAGCTGACAGTCCTCTGCCGTTTGTATCTCAAGCGGGAATGAATGTCTGTTACAAACTCAAGGAGGAAATTTTACATGGACGCATTAAAGCATTTTTCCAACGCCTGCCTGAAGGAGAAGCCCCCCGTATTCAATGTGGGCGACACCATTCGTGTCGGCGTTCGCATTAAGGAAGGCGAGAAATCTCGTGTTCAGGCCTTTGAGGGCATTGTTATCGCCAAGAAGCACGGCGGTATTCAAGAGACCTTTACGGTTCGCCGCATGTCCCACGGCGTCGGCGTCGAGCGCGTTTTCCCGCTGCACTCCCCGGTTGTGGAGTCGGTTGAGGTTGTGCGTCAGGGCAGAACCCGCCGCAGCAAGCTCTACTATCTCAGAGACCGTGTCGGCAAGGCGGCCCGCGTCAAGGAAGTCAGAAGATAATACTGATTTATTCAAAAAGGGACCGTGTGTCCCTTTTTGTTTTTTTATAGCGATTCGGTCTAAAAATTGTCAACGGATTTTAAAACGACAAAATTTATAAGATGGTCTTCTCTTTTAGAAGCGAAACACCGGCGCGCCGCCGGGCCATCCCTATAAAAATATTTTAAAAGTAGTATTAGAAGTCTTTTTGGAGGCGTTGTATGCAAGAAGAAGCAAACAGCAGGGGTTCCGAGCCAAAGCCTGAAAACACGCAGCCCGCATCGGCGCCGCTGCGCCGCGATCGCATCTTCAAAGAGCTGTACGAATGGGTTGAGAGCGCGGTGCTGGCGGTTGTATTCGTCGTGCTGCTGTTCACCTTTGTTGCCCGCACCTCGGTGGTCAGCGGCCAGTCGATGATCAAAACGCTGGAAAGCGGCGATATGCTGGTTATTTCACGTCTGGCGGGCGCGCCGCAGCCGGGCGATATTGTTGTGGCAACCAAGCCCTATTACGCCAACGAGCCGATCATTAAGCGGGTGATTGCCGCGGGCGGACAAAGCGTCAATATCGACTTTGACGAGGGTATCGTGTATGTTAACGGCGAGGCGCTTGACGAGCCGTATACCAATACGCCCACCAATCGGCAGTATGATATGGATTTTCCGCTCACCGTGCCCGAGGGGTCTCTCTTTTTGATGGGGGATAACCGCAACGGCTCGCTGGATAGCCGCTCGACCGACATCGGCCTTGTGGATGAGCGGTATATTCTTGGCAAGGCCTATTGGCGGGTGCTGCCTTTTTCGTCATTTGGAAAGCTGAATACCATCACGCATTGACTAAAAACGCATAACTTCCACGGTCTGTTCTGCCTGTGGCGTCGGTTTGTGGCAGGCGTCAGCCTGCCCGCGGCGTCTGCTTCACCATCTTTATATTGCGTTTTTAATCTATGCTTAGTATGAACATTAAACAGGAGGAACACCGTGGCGGAACAACAGGGTAAAACAATACAGTGGTTCCCGGGGCATATGGCCAAGACGCGTCGCCTGATCCGCGAGAATATCGCGCTGGTCGACGCGATCGTCGAGCTGCGCGACGCGCGCATTGTGCGCGCCAGCCGCAACCCCGAGATCGAATCGCTTACTAAACAAAAACCGCGTCTCATACTGCTCAATAAAGCGGACGTCGCTGACGATCAGGTCACCCGCGCGTGGTGCGAGTTTTTTCAAAAGAAAAGCCTCGCGGTGCTGGCGGCCGACTGCCGCAGCGGACGCGGTTTAAAGCAGCTTGAGCCGATGCTAAAAGAGGTCTGTGCCGAAAAGCTGGCGCAAAACGCCCGGCGCGGCATGACTGGACGCCCGCTGACGCTGATGATCGTCGGTATCCCCAACGTCGGCAAGTCGTCACTGATCAACCGTTTGGCGGGTTCACGCCGCACCAAGGTCGAAGATCGCCCGGGTGTGACACGCGGCCGCCAGTGGGTTAAGCTCGAGGGCGGCATGGAGCTTTTAGACATGCCCGGCGTGCTCTGGCCCAAGTTTGAAGATCAGCGCGTCGGCCGTTATCTGGCCTATACCGGCGCTATCCGCGATCAGATATTGGACACCGAGGACCTTGCGAGCAACCTGCTGACGCTGCTCGCCGTGCGCTATCCCAAGGCGCTGTGCGAGCGTTACCGCTTTGAGCCGCAGGAGATCGCCGACAAGAGCGGCTACGACCTTTTATGCCTGCTCGCGCAAAAGCGCGGTATGCTGGTGTCGGGCGGCGAGCCGGACACGCTGCGCGCCTCGACGACATTACTTGACGAATTTCGCGGTGGCAAAATCGGGCGTATCTCGCTCGAGACTCCGGAGGACATCAAACGTGACTATCGTTAAGGAGCGCCCGGAGCTTTACGAAATTGAAAGCGCGCTGCACGACAGCGGCTTGACGCTGATCTGCGGTGTTGATGAGGCGGGTCGGGGACCGCTGGCCGGGCCTGTCTGCGCGGCGGCGGTGATTTTGCCGCCGGGGCTCTGCATCGACGGACTCAACGACTCAAAAAAGCTGACCGAAAAAAAGCGCGACGCACTTTATGACGTCATCACCGCGCAAGCGGTATCTTGGGGCATCGGCCTTGCGACTCCGCAGGAGATTGACCAGTTCAATATTTTGCAGGCGACCTATCTGGCGATGCGCCGTGCGGTCGAACAGCTCAACTGTACCCCCGACCATGTATTAGTGGACGGCAACGGCGACCCGAAGCTTTCTTTGCCGACCGAGACGCTGGTCAAGGGCGACGGCCGGGCGGCCTGTATTGCGGCGGCCTCGGTGCTGGCCAAGGTGACGCGTGATCGCCTGTTAACCATGGTGGATGCGCAATATCCCGAATATGGCTTTGCGCAGCACAAGGGTTACCCGACCAAGGCGCATTACGAGGCGATTGCGAGGCACGGCGTT
The DNA here is from genome assembly GCA_031983305.1 of Candidatus Fimivivens sp. Lineage (GTDB taxonomy): Bacteria > Bacillota > Clostridia > Oscillospirales > Ruminococcaceae > Yanshouia. The sequence goes on from DALYYK010000160.1 coordinate 4,825, forward strand.
ACGCCGGAGCACCGTCAAAGCTTTTTGAACACGCTGCAAAATCATATTCAGGCGATCATGAACATATAATACGAAGCTCTACCCAAGAGTCGATGCCGGTGTCGAAGTCGGCGATAGCCGCCGCCCGCACTGTACGCGCTGAAAAAGGTGCGCGCGACTTTTAAGCGGAAGATAATATAAAGCGCAAGGCGGGTAAACCTATGCCGCAAAACGGGACGCTCGGCGAACGGTACGCCGCAGAATATCTCCAAGAGCAGGGCTATACGATTTTAGAGACCAACTTTCATACCCGCTTCGGCGAGATTGACATCATCGCGCAGCGGGGCGATATTCTGGCTTTTGTCGAGGTCAAAACCCGTGCTGCGACAATGCTTGGGTCCCCCGAGGCCGCGGTGACGCCGACCAAGCAAAAAAAGCTCATCATGACGGCGCTATGCTACTTGCAGGCACACCCCGTCGATCTACAGCCCCGGTTTGATGTGATTGCAATCACCACCGCATCTAAGACGGCGTTTAAAGTGGTGGATATCCTGCATCTCACCAATGCATTTGAGGCTGTAGCGCAATAATTTTACTCATATGATAAATGCCGCCAATGGCGCATGGCCAATAATAAAACAGTAGCTGTTTTATTAAAATACCGAGATATTTTTTAATTTGGGCATCGCCGTTAGGTGACATTTAAAAACATCATGAACATTGCGCATCGCCGACAGGCGGCGCTTTTAGATTTATCAAACAGGGGAGGCCTTGGGCCTGACCCGAAAGGATGGAACAGCATGCAATACACCAGCACCCGAGACAAAACACTTTCGGTCACCTCATCCTTTGCAATTGCCAACGGCATCTCGCCCGAGGGCGGGCTTTATGTTCCCGAGACGCTGCCCAGCGTGGACGAGACATGGCTGACCGACCTGCTTGAAAAGGAATACCCCGACCGCGCCGAACAGGTGCTCTCGTTGTTTTTGACCGATTTTTCCGCCGAGGAGCTGCGCTCGGCCGTAACCGGCGCCTATACCAACGGCGTATACGAGGAGGATTGGGCGGCCCCCTTGGCCGACCTTTCGGACGGACGGTTCGTGCTCGAGCTCTGGCACGGCCCCACCTGTGCCTTTAAAGACATGGCGCTGCAACTGCTGCCGCGTTTGATGGTGCCTGCCGCCAAGCGCGCGTTGGACGGCAAGCAGATTATGATTCTCGTGGCGACCTCCGGCGATACCGGCAAGGCGGCGCTTGAGGGCTTCTGCGATGTCGAGGGCGTCAAAAACGCCGTGTTCTACCCCAACGAGGGCGTCAGCCCGATGCAGCAGCTGCAAATGGTCACCCAGCGGGGCGGCAACGTCGCGGTTTACGCGATTGAGGGGAATTTTGACAATGCCCAGACCGAGGTTAAAAAGATTTTTACCGACCGTAAGATGATCGACCGGCTCGCCGCGCGCAACACGGTGTTTTCGTCGGCCAATTCGATCAACTGGGGACGGTTGGTGCCGCAGATCGTCTACTACTTCTCGGCCTATGCCGACATGGTCGGTTGCGAGTGCATCAAGCAGGGCGATCCGGTGAATTTTGTCGTGCCGACCGGCAATTTTGGCAACATTCTCGCGG
>DALYYK010000161.1:0-6394 GCA_031983305.1 Candidatus Fimivivens sp.
CATGCTGTTTTCTCTGGCCAAGGGCGCCACCAAGGAGGATGTCCTGCGCGCCGTCGCCATCATAGAGGCCCTGCGCCGCGAGGAGGAAGGCCGTTGAGAGAGGACGTATTTGTACGTCTGATTAGCTTGCCGCCAACTGTCAAGGGCGTCACATTGCCAAACCCGGACGGCACCTATTCGGTGTACATAAATAGCTGCCTGTCATTGGCGCTTCAACAAGAGGTCTTAAAGCACGAGCTGTGCCACATCGAGCACGATCATCTGTACAGCAACGAGACGGTTGCGGCTGCCGAACGCCTTGCGGGCGGCTATGTGATGCCGCTGCCCGTCGAGCCGATCAAGCCGCCGGTCATTACGCTCGAAAGCTATTTTGAGCAGGGGCTGATGTTTATGAGCGCTGAAGAATTCAGGCAGCGCAAAGAGGCGGCCCGCCGCCGGTTTTCAGCCCGGCGCAGCGTGGCGCAGCAGAAGCTGCCCGTCGGCTATATTCGTAACCGCGACGGGCAGGTGGTTTGCCTTGATATTTGGAAATAGCGCGGCATCCCAAGGGCGCTGTTCTTGTGGTGAATGTTAAACTGCCCACAGGGAATTTTATGCAAACGTAACATTAAACACATTGGTCGGCGGCATAGGCCGTATTTTATTAAGCGCTGTCGCTGAGGATTTAAACCTTGGCATTCTATCAGGGCTGCATGTTTTTGCCGCCCCAGCGTACGTCCCGCGTGAATAGGCGTCCACCCGAGCACGCGAGAGCGCTCCTCACTGTTTTGCGAGGAGCGCTCTTCTTTTTATTCCCAAAGCTTGTTATAATTACCACTAAAACGCCGTGAGACCGCATAAATACATGGTTTTTTTGCTGTAATTTCTGCAAATAGCGTCGTTTTATATTGCGGTATTTTGCGGGATATTCTATAATTATAGACGATAAGTAATTGGAATAATTTCCTTTCAATTCAAGCGTGGGGTAAAAGACTTATGATACGCGTTGCAATTTGTGATGATGATCGAGTCCTTTGTGCGCAGTTAGAAGATCTTGTTCTCCGTGCCGGCAGAAACAACGGTCTCGATTTTGATGTCAGTGTATTTTATACAGGAGAATCGCTATGCAACTACCTACAGACGGATAAATTCGACCTGCTTTTTCTCGATATTGAGCTGGCCACGATGACCGGCATCGAAATAGGCCGAAACATCCGGGACGATTATGAGGACAATGAAACGCAAATTGTTTTCATGTCAGGTATGACGAGCTACGCGATGTCGCTTTTCAAGATTCGCCCGCTTGACTACCTGATTAAGCCGTTGGATTACCGGACGGTAGAGAATGCGATTTTAACGGCGATTAAACTGATGCGGCTACAGCACGCTTATTTTGAGTTTAGCGAGCAGCGCAGCACGGTGCGCATACCGGTCAGCAGTATCCTGTATTTTGAGAGTATGGGTAAAAAGATTCGGCTGGTAACCAGAAATGGGGAGCATGCATTCTACGGCAAAAAGGATGATATCTTAAAGCAGATTTCTCCCGATATTCTTCTTGAGATCCATAACTCCTATCTAATTAACCACAATCTGGTCGAAAAATATAATTATACCGAGGTGGTTATGGTCAACAAAGATGTTTTGCCGATCAGTCAAACCTATAGAAAACACATTAGAAACTGGCTTTTGAACAAGAAGAAGGGTGGTCGCTGTGACGGATAGTCTTTTGGTCAACATTATTTATTGTTGCTGCAATGCGCTGCGCGTTTATGCTATTTTTATATTTTTATCGTTGTTTTTCCGGCGGGAAAAGGGTTTTAAAATGTTGGAGTTTGCCTGCTTTGCCGGATATTTTCTGATAAACAGCGCGGCCTATCTGCTGTGGGCAAACCCTTTGATCAATCTGGCGGATAACATCATCCTCACGCTGCTGCTCACTCTGCTATATAAGGCGAGATGGGGCACCCGGGTTTTAGCCACCATTGTTGTTTTTACGGTCAGCATCATTGTCGAGCTGATCGTTGCGGCGCTCTTTAGCTTCGCGCCTAATATCTTTGAATCGTCGGTCGTCATCGTCATCACGAGTCTGTTGCTGTATGCCGTTGCGTTTAACATCAAGAGCCACACCGACATGAAAGAAGACCCGGTTGTCTCTTTTTTTCAGCTTGTTTTCATCAGTCTGATCTCAGCCATCAGCATCTTTGTGGCGCTTGTGCTGACTGCCGACCGGCTGCGCAGCAGCAACGCCTTCATTACAGCGAGCCTCGCGCTGCTGCTGTTCATGAATTTTATCGTCATCTATCTTTACGACAGCATCAAGGACAGGGCCAAGCAGATCAGAACCAAAGAGCTGCTCAACCAGCAGAACAACCTGTATATTAAGCAATATGAAACAATTTTTCAATCCCAGCGCAATATTCGCATTCTCTACCACGACATGCGCAACCATATGGCGGCGATCCAGGGGCTGCTTCAAGAGGGCAGCCGACAGGAGGTCATTGATTACATACAAGAAAGCTATAAAACGTTGACCATCAGCAGCAGCCTTGTCAATTCGGGCAATGTTGCGATCGACAGCGTCATCAACAACAAAGCGCAGGAAGCCGAGTCCTTCGGCATCGCCTTGGACTGCCAGATCAAGGCGCCGCCCGAGCTGAATATCGCCCCGTTTGACTTGAGCGCGATTTTGTTCAACCTTTTGGATAATGCGATTAACGCGGTTAAGCAACTGCCAAACGACACGCGCCACACGATCGCCGTTTCTTTGGAATTTGACCGCGAAGCGCTTTATATTCATGTTAAGAATCCTTACAGCGGCGACATTCTTTTTGAGGGTGGACGGATCAAAACACGGCATCACGATGCCGCTAACCACGGCTACGGTCTAGAGAGTGTCCGCAAAACGGTCGCAAAATATAACGGCGAGATGGAGATCAATTACGAGAACAATCTTTTCGCTGTGGATGTATTGGTATTTAACATCGCGCCGGTCACCGGACGAAAGCTGTCGGTGGTTTCATGAACCTATCTCGGCCTGCGGCTGTAAAACATAAGAGCTGCTGCGGCGCGGCTGCCGCGCCTGCCATAAAACGTTTCAAGCCCGGGGCATGCCCCGGGCTTGTTTTATAACAAGTGTATTCCACTAAAAAGCTGCGCCGCACAAAAAGCGGGGGGATTAAACCCGCCGGGTCGCTTCGCATCGTGCAAGATGGATACAGCGCGCGGTCACAGTGCGATTTCGGGCGCGTATTCAGTAGCGACGCCCAGTGTGCAAAGACGGTCGAGCACCTGAGAAAAAATCTCAAACAGTTGCTTTAGCTGTTCAACATCCTTGATAATGCCAGGCGCCAAAAAATAAAGCATATCGACATCTTCGGGGAAGCTCGTGCCAAACCAGCCCTCGTCGTCCTTGATTTTCAGATCAAATCGGGGTTGTGCATCTATCAGATCCCGCAGGCGCGCATCGGATAACAGCGCCCTGACCGTCTCTTCGCAATTTGACTTGACCACAAAATGCTTATCAAATTCTTCGCTGCCGGTCTCAATGTCCTGAAAGCCAAGGAACAGCCCCAGCTCGCTGAACAGGCCGCTTCGGTGGATTGAGAACCGAAAGTCGCCGACGCTGACATATGGCGCTCTGATCCGTGTATAGGTTGTGGATGATTTGCCGGTCGAGACGGTGTAGGTGTCCAGCGTAATGGCCCAACCGCGATACCGATGCACCACCTTATCGGCTTTGAGAAGGCCGCCGACAACAAACTCACTGCCGGTCTGCTCGCTTAAAAGCTGCCACAATTCTTTTCTGCTGGGGCCAAACCATTCGCGCCAAATACTCATAGCGATTCTCTTTTCTATACCATAGTCTGCATTACAAAGCCCGGCCTATTTGCAGGAGTTATGAATCTATCATACCATAGGCCCGCGCGGATTTCCAACTGTATAAAAGTGCCTGCAAACATGTGGCTACCTCCGGGGATTTGGCGGTATCGAGCCCAACTGCTTGGCGGCCAGCGCTTCTCACACCAAGATAAAGGGCCGCCGGTCTAAGATGGCATGGTGCTGATGAAGATTAAAGGCCGGCATCCCGGCGGCAAGCCGATCAGCGTCGGGATAAAGGTTTGAAAAACGGCAAAACGATGCAGGCTAAACGCCATTTCGTGCTTATTCTCAAGAAAAACTTTAAGTTACTCCCTTAAAGCTGTTAGTTATACCATTTTACGGCATAAATCTGCGATTTGTGCTATATTTTTAACAAGATTAAGTGAGAGGAGGTCAAACGCATGAAACGGTTTATGGCCCAGTTTAGTGGAATTATTGCTTGCCTGGCGCTCGTAGTAGCAACAATGTCCGCAAACGTCGCCTGCGGGTATCTCGCTCATCAGCCGGAACTGCCCCTAAGCGCAAAGAAACTGCGTAAGTTCTAATGACGTCTCTTTCTGAAAGGCTCACAGATTATCTGATTCTCAGCGGTAGCGTTCGTGAAGAGGATAAGGACTTATATGTTTTCGGAATAGGACAAGGGCTGTTTATCGCGTTGAATACGGCGACCACCTTTTTAGTCAGTCTATATTTTGGTATGGTTTGGCAGGGGGTTCTGTTTCTGCTCTGTTATTTCAGCCTGCGTTCCTACAGCGGTGGGTATCACGCCAGTACCCCTACAAGATGCTATTTCGTATCTACGGCAATCACAGTACTGTTTTTTCTGTTACTTAACCGTAGTTTTGATTGGCCGCCGATTATTATGTTATCTTCCGGCATTATTGCGGTGATTGTCACTGTGCTGCTTGCCCCTCTGGAAAGCATTAATAAGCCACTGGATGCACTGGAAAGAAAAACGTATAAAAGGAGGTCTATCGCTGTACTGTCTGTTCAGACCGGCGTAGGCCTTCTTTTATATGTACTGGCGCAAACAACGGCGGCAAGCGTCGTAATGCTGTCTCTGACCTTTGTCGGTATAATGCTGCTGATCGGGAAATTAAGCGCAAAGGAATATGCCCCATGAAAATGAACTGGTTTTTGCGCACAGCGGCAATTGCTACGGTTTTATTTGTGACAGCGGGAGCCATTTGGGTTTTCGTCGCTTCCACCGAGCGGTACATATCGCCCAATCTCGACATTTAAGCAGCGCCAATTCAAAATCAAACGCTTTAAGAAAATCCGCTTTCTGCATATGACGTAACGCGGCCCCTTATCTTTAATAAAGCTGCGACCTTATCACGCTAAATTTGCTTTCATCACTTCCTTTTCAAAGGGGTTGTCCACCTTGCTCTTCGGGGTTGGGCGCGGCAATTCCACAAAGGTTACCTTACAAATGACATGTGCTTGTTCACTCGGTTTCTAAGCCGATGAACAGGCACATGTCATTTTATAGCGTTTGTGCTAAATTAAATCCTAAAACCAAACCGACATTTGTTTTGCACCGCTTATCGCTTTTTAAATCTTTTTACTTGCCACAGGCACGCAGGGCCTTTGATCTTTGGCAATCGACAGACGCGTGTCCATGGGTCTGCCGCGAGAATTTACAATGATTACGCCTGTTTACAACATGCCGTATGAATGCATTTTTATTGAAGTATATTGCATTTATGCACTATAAATTCGATTATGTTATATTTTTATAAGCTCAGAGAGTCCCTTAATAGGCAAAATCATATAATATAAATAGACAGTATATGTCTACTAACAACTATGAAAGGTAAGCCGCTTATGATTTCTAAATATAACAGCAACTCCTGTTATGAACCATATGTCGCTACTAATAGACTGCCGGATAGGAGCCCATGCCCTCCTAATAATAATTGCGACCCCTGTTGTAACCCTTGCGCAATCAAGTGTATTGTAGGACCGACCGGTCCTGCCGGCCCGCAGGGCCCCGTTGGTCCGAGAGGCCCCATTGGCCCGCAGGGTCCTGTTGGTCCGATGGGGCCCGTTGGCCCGCAAGGTCCTATTGGCCCGCAGGGGCCCGTTGGTCCGATGGGCCCCGTTGGTCCGCAAGGTCCCGTTGGCCCGCAGGGGCCCGTTGGCCCGATGGGTCCTGTTGGCCCGCAAGGGCCCGTTGGTCCGCAGGGGCCTGTTGGCCCCACTGGTGCTACGGGTGCCACGGGCGCGACCGGCGCAACAGGCGCAACCGGAGTCGGATTGCCCGGTGCAACGGGTCCCACTGGGCCAACCGGTGCAACGGGTGCCACCGGCGCAACAGGCGCAACCGGAGTCGGATTACCCGGCGCAACCGGTCCGACCGGCGCTACAGGCGCCACGGGTGCGACAGGCGCAACCGGCGACCCCGGCGCAACGGGCGCAACGGGTGCTACTGGTGACGTCGGCGCAACGGGCGCAACAGGCGCCACTGGCCCGACCGGTGCAACGGGTGCTACTGGTGACGTCGGCGCAACGGGCGCAACAGGCGCCACTGGCC
>DALYYK010000162.1:0-6386 GCA_031983305.1 Candidatus Fimivivens sp.
ATTGCGGGCTTTATGGGCTTGTTTCTTGGTCCGCAGTTTTTGAATGTGCTGCCCTTTACCACTAGTATCAGCTCTTATGCCTATCTTCTGGTTGTGTTTTTGTTCGCGTCGCTCTTTATCGGCAACGAGGGCGGCGGCTCCTTTAAGCAGACAATGGATCAGGTCGGCGATACCTTTTTGCTCAACAGTGCCACCTACTTCGGTCAGTATGCGGCGGCACTGCTGATTGGCGGCGGTATTTTATACGCGTTTTACCCCGAGATTAACAGCGCTTTTTCGGTGTTGATGCCGGGTGGTTTCATCGGCGGACACGGCGCGGCCGCGGCCTTTGGCGGTGCGTTTAAAGAGCTGATTAACTGGGACGAGGCGCTGCCCATCGGGCAAACCTTTGCCACTATAGGTCTGCTGGTCGGCGTCATCGGTGGTGTTATCGCCATCAACATTGCCACTCAATGCAAGGCGACCCGCTTTATTAAAACGATGTCCGAACTGCCCGAGGGGATGCGCACCGGCATGATTCCGTTGGATGAACAGGACGCAATGGGACGCAACACCGTCAGCCCGATGTCCATCGATCCACTGACATGGCATCTGGTGCTGGTTTTAATCGCCACTTGCGGGGGCTATTATCTGACCAACTATCTTCAGGGGTTGTTTCCCAAGCTGAGCATTCCGATGTTCTCAGTCTCAATGTTGTGCGGCGTGGCCTTACAACAGATACTTAAAGTGTTGGGTCTGACCAAATATGTCGACAAAAACGTCGTCACCCGCATCGGCAGCTCGGCGACCGATTATCTCGTCGCATTTGGCGTTGCGTCCATCAGAATTTCGGTCGTTATCAAATATCTCTACCCCATTTTGATATTTACTGTCATTGGCATTTTGTTTGTGGTGCTTTATCTGACGGTTGTCTGCCGCAAGCTGTTCCATAACTTCTGGTTTGAACGCGGTATCTTCATTTTTGGCTGGGCCACCGGCGTTGTAGCCATCGGCGTTACGCTGCTGCGCATTGTAGACCCCGAGTTTAAGAGCAAGACGCTCGAGGACTACGGTATGGCCTATGTGTTCATGTCCTTTATTGAAATTGGACTGATTGCGCTTTTACCCTCGCTGATCGTCAACGGCTACGGCTTTATAGCTGGCGCGGCGTGTCTGGTCACGTTCGTTGTACTGCTGCTGATATGCGCCAAACGCTACGGCGTCCACAAGGGCAGGGTCAGCGACCTGCGCGAAGGAGAGGCCGAGGTGCTTTTAAAATAGCTTTTAGATCTATTTACTATCAACAACAGCAAAGCCGCCGGATTTTTCCGGCGGCTTTGTAATTATAATAATTATCAGACTTTAAAAATAACAGCCTGGCTGCCCTCGGAGGGGGCGTTAAATTCGTAGGTGTTGCCGGGCAGAATCGCGTTGAGTGCGATGCCGGCAATAGCGGCCAACGCCAGACCCGACAGAGTGACCGGAGCGCCCAAAACCGTAAAGGTAATGCCACCGATCGCGTTAAAACCCAGCGCCGACACCAGAATAACCGCCGCGATAATCAGATTGCGCGAGACGGTGAAATCCACCTGATTTTCGACGACGTTGCGCACGCCGATGGCTGAGATCATGCCGTAAAGAATCAGCGAGACGCCGCCGATAATCGCGGCGGGAATCGTGTTGACCAGATCGGCAAATTTCGGGAAGAAGGAGAGGACCACCGCCGAAACAGCCGCGATACGGATGACGCGCGGGTCGTAAACCTTGGTAAGCGCCAACACGCCGGTATTTTCACCGTAGGTGGTGTTGGCAGGGCCGCCAAACAGGGCCGAAAGCGAGGTGGCCAAACCGTCGCCGAGCAGCGTGCGGTGCAGGCCCGGCTCTTGAATATAGTTTTTGCCGGTGGTGGCCGAGATGGCCGAGATATCGCCGATGTGCTCCATCATCGTGGCAAGCGCGATCGGCATAATGGTGATGATCGACGAGGCGTCGAACTTGGCCATCGCGAGCGGGGCCATGGCGATAATGCGGTGCTCGGCGGCAACGGTCGAGAAATCTACGGCGTGAGTCAGCAGCGCGACGACATAAGACACGATGATGCCTAAAATGATCGGAACAATTTTAATCATGCCCTTGCCCCAGATATTGCAGACGATGATGGTGCCCAGCGCGACAACCGCCAGCAGCCAGTTGGTCGAGCAGTTCGTCACCGCAGAAGGCGCGAGAATCAGGCCGATGGAGATGATGATGGGACCGGTGACGACCGGCGGGAAGTAGCGCATGACCTTTTTAGCGCCAAAGATGCGGATAAAGGCCGAGCAGATCACATAAACGAGGCCCGAGCAAAATACGCCGCCGCAGGCGTAGGGCAGCATCTCGACGTTGGGCTGGCCATTGACCATCGGTGCGACGGCGAAATAACCGCCCAAAAACGCGAAGGATGACCCCAGAAACACCGGAACTTTGCCCTTTGTCAACAGGTGGAACAGCAGCGTGCCCAAACCCGCCATCAACAGTGTCGTCGAGACATCAAGGCCGGTGAGCAGCGGCACCAGAACCGTTGCGCCAAACATGGCAAAGGTATGTTGGATTCCAAGAATGAGCATCTTGGGCCAGCCGAGCTGCCGGGCGTCGAAAAGACCTTCTACTCCGACAATTTTCTTTTGTTCACTCATCATAAATTCTCCTTCTCTATCTCTATCTCAATTTACAGCACCTTCGCAAAAGCTTAAGGCCGGGGACTGACCTGGGCGTATCCCCGACGGGGTTTTAAGGCGTGCGGTACTTTTTACCGCTGCCTGTTGTAAAAAATCCTGTACGTTTTAATGGTTCTAACCGACGGCGAATGGCCGATGTCCCTGCTCATAAAAAAAGCATCTGTGGCTTTCAACGTTGAGAGCCAAGATGCAGGCAGAAAAACCGAACAGATAGCACGTGTGGCGTGCTCTTCGTTTGCAGATGACGCGCCATGTGATATCCTCCTCTTTTTTAAAACAGCGCGGCCAATTTTGACCGACTGCTTTCTTGCTGCACAACATCATACCAGAACATAATCCGTTTCGCAACCGTTTTGACCAAAATGTAGCAAAAAACTGCAAATTTTCGCAAATGCACAAAGAAAACACGGGTTTTTAATCGAAATTTGTAAGAGACAATTGGTAAAGACTGCAAATAGCGCTGCGCAAAGATCATTTTAATTGTAGCCTAAAAACGGTTTTATAACCCTTAAACACCGCATGCAATGTGCGGTGAAAAGGCTTACAAAAAATAGCGTCGAAAAATTCATGTTGAAAAATTGCGCATAAAAAAGCCGCTGCGACGGTTGCCGCAGCGGCCTTGCAGGCGCTTTTTAGAGGCCTACTGCTTGTCAGGATTCGGGAATCCGATAAACGCCACAAAGGATAAATCGCTGCTGCCGGTGTTGACGAGACAGTGCTTTTCGCCGCTGCGGCACAGCGTTACATCTCCGGCGTGAACCTTGACAACGGCGCCGTTGTCGTAATAATCGCCCTCGCCTGTCAGGATGAAATAAACCTCGTATTCATCGTGGTGGGCGTGCTCGGCGACCAATGCGCCGGGCGATAGTGTGATCTGAGAGAGCAGTCTGCCCGCGCCCAAAAGATCCTGCTCGGGTGCAATTTCAAGCTTATTAAAGTCGGGGGTACCCGCTTTCTGCGCGGGAACAACAGTGGCCTTGCGCTCTGACTGACGATAAATCATCTGATGTCACCTCTCCATAAATTAAAGCTTGGGCAGAACCGGGTTGGGGTTGGTGGTCACGCCAATTTCCTTGAGTGTTTCGCCGCTGCGCAGCAGGCGGGCCATTACAACAAAGCGCTGCTTATCGCTTGAGCCGTAGGCTCTGGTGCAGGTCGAGAGGGTCAAAATCTTATCGCTGGTTGAAACCTCAACGTCGAAGTTGTGGCGGCTGCGCGCTTTCGCGCCGCTGATGATCGACGCAAACATCGAGTCGGAGGGGTTGGGCTCAATGTAGTTAAACGAGATATCGGTGTAGAAGGCCGCGAACACCACCCAGGTCATCTCCTGAGAGTCGGTCGAGAACCACATGTAAGGGTAGGCCTTAGAAAAGTTCAGATAGTGGTAAGAAGCCAGCTGCGCAAACATGACGTCGCTCGCGCTGCCGATTCTGGGGGACGCCGAGTAGTTGGTCCAGTTGTGGCCAAACAGCACGGTGTTCTTAGAAAGTCCCGATGCACCGGTGCCGAACTGGCAGGTGGAACCGGCATAAACCACGCCGTCGCGGCTGGTTTGCCGATAAATATTTTTGTCGAGATAATAATGGGGATCGTAGCCGCTGGCGCTTTGCAGAACCGGATAGTTGATGTTGGTGCCCGGAACCTTGAGCCAAGCCTTGACGTCGGCGTTGACCTGCTTGTAGCTCGGGATGTTGGCCTTGCCGCTGGCGCCCATCACAGCAGGATCAAATTTAGCGGGCAGTCCGCTGGAAACCGCCGCGGTCGAAGAAGCGGCTGCGGAAGAGGCCGCCGTCGACGAAGCTGCCGTGGAAGAAGCGGTGCTGCTCGCCGCAGAAGAGGAGGCTGCCGTGGAGGAGGCTGCCGGCGTGCTCTCAGGTGCGTCGGACGAGGACCCAGGCGCGTTCTCGGACGGGTCGGACGAAGATTCGGGCTCACTGCTCGATTCGGATGTGCTTGAGGAAGGCTCCTCACTAACATCGTTCTTCTTCAGGAGCGATACCCCAATGCTGACGGCTACGATAAATATCAGCAGCGCAAGGGCAACAATGACGATGGAGGACATAGGCGATTTTTTCGCCATGCGGTTCTTTGCCATAGTTTTGATTCACCTCATAAAGAAATTTCTCTCAGCCGTTATAAAGGCATTTAACGCAGATCAGTATAGCACAATTTGAACATGTTGAAAAGTAATAAAAGCATCAAATACAAACAAAATGACATATTTCCGCCGGCAAAAGCACTTTTTCAGGGGATTGGCGCATTTTAAGCGGCCGATACCGGCATAATGGCGGCGCTGTCGCCGCGTGATGGAATAATATGATCAGCCCGCGCGCAATTAAAAGCGTTCTCTCAATCGCAGCAAAAACCAATACCATTTCGCCGCTGGTCGAAACGCGCGTCCGTAGGCGAGCGCCCGCTATGGGAATCATTGGCAAAGATTTGTGCGCTTATACGCAAAGCAGCTCCGTTAGGGTGTGCGAATGCTGCCCGCAATAAAGCAGCCGCCGCACCTTGCAGCGCGGCGGCACAGACTGTCAAAAAACAAATACTCAAAAATTGCAGAAATTAGGATAGCTTTAGTCGCGCTTTTTCAAGCCGGCAGGGCGGGGCATAGCGTTCACCTATGCCCTCATCATTTTAAAAAGCGCGGCGGCAGCCTTCCTGAGCGGCGGCCGGACCTTTAAAGCACCACAAGGTTTGCCACCCGCCAGCCGTTTTGACCCAGCACAAAATACATCGTATATTTTGACGGATAGGTATATTCGCGTCGGCCCATCTTGATCCAATAATCAAACGCAATATCGCAGGAGACGTGGCGCGCGTCATAGGCATTCCAGTTTGAAAAAGCGGCGTTTTTAAAAGCATACTGCTCATGCGCGTTGTACCAGCCGTTATAAAACTGTTTTAAATGGGTGTAATACTGCGACTCGGGCAGAAAGTAGGGCAGCACTTCGTCGAGCGTGGCGTCGTTGGTGATATATTTGGCGTAGGCGCAGGCGGCCTGTTCGCCAAGCTCAGAGAGCTGCGCTATCACCGACACATCGGGAGAAAGACCGACCAAAATGCTGTTTTGAACCCGCGTCACCGTGCCCGGCAGACCGTTGGCGTCGGTCGCCGCGATCTCGGGCGGCAAAAAAAGCCCGTCAAAACGGTAGACCCTTGCCGTCTCGGGCGCGAGCGCGTCGGGCAGTCTGCCAAAAGGGCTTTCAGCCTGAGCAGCCTCGGTCATCACGCTGTCATCCGTTGCAACACCGTTGACGGTGAGCCGCGCGGCGGGAGGCGCCTGGACGGTGTAGCTTCGCGGCGCGGGTAAAAACAGCTCGAGCCGGTCGGCGCGCCAAAGCGCCATACCGCTGTGCTGCATGGCGTCGTTTTGGACGCGCAGCGAAAGCGTCGCCACCGGGCTGCCGCCGCAGGAGATCTGCCAGCGGTTCTCACTGCCGCTCGAGACTGAAAATGCGCCGTTGCTGTAGCTTTCTTGGGCTGCGCGGCCAAAGTGCTCGGCCGTTTCAAACCTTGAGAGCGGTATCTGCCCCAGCTCGATAAGTTCGGCATAGCGGCGCTCTTCAAAGATCGACAGCACGCTGCGAACGACATGCTCCGGGCGTGAATGCTCATAGGCCAGCGCTATATTATAGACCCGCAGCATGCCGCCGACCGCGAGCGCCGCGCAAAACGCGTGCAGCATCA
>DALYYK010000163.1:0-6320 GCA_031983305.1 Candidatus Fimivivens sp.
TTCCTATAAGGGTTCAGAAGCGCGGCCCCAAGGGCGGTCAGTGGAAAACCGCGCTGGGCAATAACCCCTTTGGAGATGCCGCCATTGTTTTGATGTATGCCGAGGACGGCAGCGTCGGTCTGGGTGAGGTATCCTCCATCTGGGACAACTGCGGTAGCGGCCTCGTCAGAGGATTGGGCCAAAAGCTTGCCGACGCCGTTACAGGCGTGGATATCTTTAACATTACAGAGGCGCTGGCCAAAATGGACAAAGCGGTGGCGTGGAGCAAAAACGCGCTTTGCCTGAAGGCCGGTATCGAGATGGCGATGTATGATCTGGTCGGCAAAAATAAGAACATGCCAGTCTATCAGCTGTTGGGCGGAAAGCGGCGGGAACGGATTGCGCTCTCTCATTCCATCTCGATGGGGACTGTCGAAGAACGCGTTGCGCAGGTTGAAACGCATGTAAAGGCCGGCTTTCGCACCGTCAAAGTCAAGGTCGGTCTTGATTTTGAGGGCGATATTGAGGCTGTGCAGGCCATTCGGGCGCGTTTTGGGCCGCAGCTTGGCATCCGTGTGGATGCCAATATGGGCTGGCGTGACGAAAAGACGCTGCTCAGGGTCGCGGATCAGCTGGCGGAGCTCGGCGTACTTTCGATTGAGCAGCCATTTGCGCCCCACGAGCTGGATAAGCTCGCAATCCTGCGCACGCGTTGCCCGATTCCGCTGATACTCGATGAGAGCATTTGGGGCCCGGTGGACGCACTTGGCGCCATCCGCGCCAATGCGGGCGACATTTTTAATGTGTACGTCAGCGAATCGGGCGGCCTGTACCGGGCAATGCAAATCGCAAATCTTTGCGATATTGCGGGGGTTGGCTTCTGCATCGGCAGTATGCCGGAGTTTGGCATCGGCACTGCTGCCGAGCTGCATCTGGGCATTGCCGCGCCCCACATCGACCATCCGAGCGATATCATCGGCAACCTGTATTTTGAGGATGATATCATTGCCGAAACGTTGCCGGTGCAGGATGGCTGCGCCTTTGCGGTGGATCGCCCGGGCCTTGGCGTCAGTTTGGATTGGGATAAGGTCAAACGCTACCGGACAGACCAGTGAGCCGCCGTTTGAATTTCTTGAAAGAGGGATACTCAGATGATCAAACAAGATTTTAGCGAGGAGATTACAGCGCTCGAATTTCTGGATTTTGCGGTGAGCTTCGGCCGCCCGTCGGTTCCCTTTATCGGTGTATGGATGGATAAGGCGCAGCTGCTGTCGGAACTGCGGCGAAACCATATCGCCCAGTCCGCGCCGTATCATATTCTTTCAAACACCTATGACGCCGACTATGGCAACGATCTATTGATGGAGGAACTGGGAGCGGATACCCCGCAGATGATTCCCACCTGGGTGGTCGTCCCCAGCGAAGAGGCCATGGCCTGCGCGCCCAAAGCGTATATCGATAAAATGCAAGCGGCAGGTGCAAAGGCGGTTCGTCTATTCCCATCGTCGGTCGGCAATCCCGCCAAGGCGACCCGCTACGCCTTTACAAAGTGGTTTTACGGCGATTACCTTGCGGAGTTTGAGCGCCGCAGCATGCCGGTGGCAGTCGAATTTTCGCCCAACCGCCGCGATGAGCCGGACTGGCCGAAGCTGTATGAGATGGCCAAGGAATTCCCTAAGCTGCCCATTGTTCTGGCTGACGGATTCCAGCGCACCACCTGGACGCTGATAAAGCTTTTGAGGGAGTGCCCCAATCTCTATGTTCAGACCTCCGGGCTGGATGTTCATCGTCAGCTCGAATATATGGTTGAGCAGGTGGGGCCGGAGCATTTTATCGCCGGTTCCAAGTTTCCTGTTTCGAGCATCGGCACCATGGTTGGGCAGGTGCTGTTTTCCAACCTGACCTTTGCGCAGAAGAAAATGATTGCCGGTGACAACGCACGCCGGATTATGCGCCTGCCGGCGTTGAAAGGAGAGGGTTGATATGAAGCAGTACCGCATCATCGATTCGCACGCCCATATGGGGCCAATCTGGAATTTTTACCTTCCTTACAATAACGAAGCACAGATGCTGGAAAATATGGATGCGCTGGGTATTGATACCGTCGTGTTTTCTTCGAATATGGCCATCTCCGCCGATGTGGAACGGGGCAACCGGTATACGCTTGAGGTGTGTCGGCGTCATCCCGGCCGCTTTTTGGGTCAGTATGTGGTCAACCCCAACTATCCGGAGTTGCTGGAACAAGAGGTCGACAGCTATTTTTCCAATAAGGAGATTGTGGGCTTTAAGGTGCATCCCGAGCTGGCCGGCGATTATCCGCTCAACGGCAAGAACTTTGAGCGCATGTTTTGCTATGCCAATCAACACAGAATACCCATTCTCAGCCATACCTATTACGGCGGTGACCGTTTGAGCGTTTTTGAAGAGCTTGCAAGAGCTTATCCCGATGCGCCACTGATTATCGGGCACGGCGCGCTGGATCTCGGCACCGGCCGAGCGATTGAGCTTTGCAACCGGTACGGGAATCTCTATTACGATTTGTGTAGTCCCGTGAATAAGCGATTTGGCGCTCTGGCGCTGGTAGACCGGGAGCTGGATCCGGATAAGGCGTTTTTTGGCACCGATGCGCCGTGGAATGACCCGGCCGTCAGCCTCGGCTCCGTGTTGTTGAGCGGGGCTGATCCGCAGAAGCTGGAAAAGTGGTTCAGCGGGAACTTTTTAAGGGTCTATACCCGCGCTGCTGCCGCTTTAAGTCAATAATCCTTTAGATTATGAGGAGAAACCCCCTATGAGCATTTATAAAAAACTTCAAGAACTTTCCATACAGCTGCCTCCGCCCGCCCAGCCCAAGGGCCATTATCAAGTCGCGATCGTGCTTGAAGGCCGGTATCTCTACACGGCGGGAACCGGTTGCGCCAAGGACGGCAAACCCCTTGCCGCCGGGCAATTGGGCGGGGAGGTCTCGGTAGAGGACGGCAAAGCGGCTGCGCGGCAATGCGCGATCAACTTGCTTGCCAACATGGAAAGCTGCATCGGCAGCCTTGACCGTATATCCCGCGTCATCAGAACCACGGTTTTTGTGGCCTCCACGGCAGATTTCAAGGAACAGAGCGCGGTGGGCGAGGGCGTCTCCGAGCTGTTTTGCGCTCTGTTTGGCCCTAACGGCACAGGAACGCGCAGCGCTATTGGCGTCAGCTCGCTTCCCGGTGGGCAGGCGGTGGAGATAGAGAGCATTTTTGAGCTGAAGGACGGTGTGGAGGAGGGGCCGGCATGCTGATTCGCTGGAATGAGTTGAAAGCGGCAGATTTCAGCCAATATTGCGATCAGGCGGCGGCTGTCATCAATTTCGCTTCGACCGAGCAGCATTCCGTTCATCTGCCCGTTGGAACCGACGCTTTTTTAGGCGCGGCTGTGACAGAAAAAGCGGCACAGCTTTGCGCATCCCCGATTCTTCTTTTGCCGCAGGTTTGCTTTGGATACTCCCCGCATCACCGCTTTGCGCCCGGCTATGTGACCATTCCGCAGCAGGTGCTGGTCGAGTATGCCTGCAGCATCTGCGAGAGCGTGCGCAATAACGGGTTCAAGCGCATGTTTTTGGTGAATTCCCACGGTGGAAATCAGGCGTTTCTATCCGCGGTCATCAACGAAATGGGGGAGCGCCATGGCACGGATTTTGCCTTAAAGGAACTGCGTTACTGGGATGTTGCCGCCAGCCGTATTAGCGGAATACGTACATCGGAATTGGGTGGTATGGGTCATGCCGGAGAATTTGAAACTGCCATGATGATGCACCTGTACCCGGAACTCGTGTGTTCGGAGAAAATCCAGGAATGCGCGCCCGTACCGGGTGACCCATGGTTTCAACGGGATCTGTTTGGCTTTAAAAAGTATCAGAAATATGCGAACTTCAATGAGGTTAACCCTCAGGGACATATGGGCCAGCCGCATCTGGCCACTCCAGAAAAGGGCGCGCTGTTCTTTGAGGAAGTAACGCAGGCGCTTGCAGAGTTTTTTGATTACTTTAACGTTAACACCTAGAACATCATAATGGATGCCATTGCCGACGCTCTTTTTTGGGAGCATTTTAAAGCCGCGTACTGAATTCAGTACGCGGCTTTGGCTTACTTTTTAATCTGCGTTTCAATCTGGGCCATGATGTGGAAAAGCGTCAACGCACCCAGACGCACGGTGCTGCCGGCGGGGCCGGCAGGGGGAGAGACCTCCACGAGATCGGCCGCGACAATGCGCCCCTTTTGCGCAACCCCGGAAATAATGTCGCACACCTGATCGAACAGTAGCCCACCCGGATAGGGGGAGCCCACGCCCGGCGCAATCGAGATATCGAATCCATCGATGTCTACGGTGATATAATAGTTTTTAGCAGCCGGAATTTTGGCCAATACGCCTTCGACACCGATCGCATGCGCTTCGCGGGCCGAGATCAGAACGCTGCCATAGGCTTTTGCGGCATCAAAATCCGGCTTTTTGCTGCTGCCGATACCGCGGAGGCCAATCTGGGCCATCGGGCCGATGTGGCACATCTCGGACATGCGGCGCATCGGGCTGCCGTTGCCGTATTTTAAGGGACCGACGTGATCGGTCCAGTCGAGATGCGCGTCAATCTGCACGACGCAGATTTCCTCGCCAATTTCTTCGAGCGCCTTACCCACCGGCGCGCTGATCGAATGGTCGCCGCCGATGACGATAGGCACGGCGCCCCGCTGCACAATGGCCTTAACGCTTTTGACCACCGCGTCAAAGGTGTGTTGGGGGTCAGCCTGCAAAATGTCCGCATCGCCGCAATCCACAATTTTAAGTGGGGCGCAAAGGCGCATGCAGTCATTTTCAAAGTCGTAAAAGCCCGCGTCGCCGCGTCCATACTGGGTGGAGGCCTCACGCACGCGCCGGGGCGCCAGCCGCGCGCCGCTCATATATCCGACCGAGAAATCGACCGGTACGCCCAAAACGGCGATATCGGCGTCAAGCTGTGATAAATCGGTGCATATCGGGTATTTGCCAAACGAGCAGATTCCTGTTATAGGTAGATTTAAATATTCCATACAAATACTCCTGTCATGTGTATTTTGTCATTTGCTCAAAGTTTATGCCTATTATAATCCCGTGTGCGCGAACTGTACATAGATATTGTTTTGTGCTATAATTTTTTAATTAACAAGATGTCAAAGTGTGTATTTTTCGCTTTACAAAATGCTGCCGTTGCAAAAGGAGCCTGCATATGGATCGGACAGACATCAAAATAATGAACATTTTGCAGCAGGACTGCAAAACTACGACGCGTGAGATCGGCAGACAGGTGGGCCTGACCGCGCCCGCCGTTTCAGAGCGCATTATGCGCCTGCGCGAATCGGGGGCGATTCAGGCGTTTCGGGCCAAGCTGGACGCCAATGCGGTGGGCAAAAAACTCTCGGCCTATATCATGATCAATGTTCCGCCTGAAGTTTACAACAAATTTTGCGCCTTTGCTGAAAAAAATCCGGCCATTGTCGAGCATCACCACATCATCGGCGTCAACAACGCGCTGCTGCGCATTCGGGTCGCCGACTCTGCCGAGCTTGAGCGTCAGCTCAGCGAGATTCGAAAATTCGGTATGTCTCAGACCTCTATTGTGCTAAACACCTATTTTGACCAGAAGGAACTCAATGTATAGCTGTTGCAGTATTCATGCGCAAGGCGCAGGCTTCAAAAGGGGATTTCACAGCGAAAAATATTGATGTGTATCACCAAATATGTGGCAGGATATCGAATACGGTATCCTGCCACATACTGTTTGGACCTTGCCAGATAAAACAACCACCTCAAATTGTATGAGGTGGTTGTTCACCGCAGGCCGATCGGTATCCAAGGAAAATATAAAAATTGTAGGAGAAGGGACGTTTCGGGAGTGATGGCAATAAGTCGGAGTAACGCTGCCGCGCCCAATGGGTATCCACTAGGCTTACAGACTTACGCCATACTCCAATAACTCAATTTGCTCCCCGTCCGGTCCGCGCAGAAAAGCGTTTTTGATTCCTGTTGGCGAATAGATGGTGTGGGTGCGGATCTCGGGCAAAATAAAGCTGTCAATACCGGCGGCCTTTAGGCCGGCCACCGCCTTTTCAACATCCTGAACGCCCAGACAAATATGGTTAAAATAGCCGTCGTCCGACCATTCTATTGCATCTTTGTCACTGGGCTCCTTCAATTCCAAGACAAAATTCTCGACTTTTAGTAGGGTCAGCTTCCAGAAATGGCCGGGGCGATTGGCCATGTAGGTGACCGCCTGATTGATAACCTCGCCGCCAAACGCCTTATAGAAGGCGATGGCACGTTCGGTGTCTCTG
>DALYYK010000164.1:0-5093 GCA_031983305.1 Candidatus Fimivivens sp.
ATCGTGCGGCATCTCGTCACATTGGCTACAGCCCTGAGAAATAGCCCCAAAACAGGCCTCTACCTGATATTCATACCCCGATATCTGGGGCGGGCAGTCCCACCGCTGGCCGGGCTTCCAGTCCGGCGAATAGAACTGTGCCCACTGGGGGTTGTTGATGTTCTCCACCACCAGGTAGCCTTTGTCGCCGTAAATGACCGCCCGGCGGTCGGTGTTGGTCAGCATGGAACCGTAGAGGCTGGCCATCCTGCCCGAAGCAAAAGAGAGCGAGATGCTTTCTTGAGCATCCACACCGGTTTCCCACTTGGCGGCTGAAGAAACCATCTGTGTCACCGCGCTGCCAAAGGTCATATAGGCAAAATTAAGGGCGTAAATAGTGATATCCAGTAACGCGCCGCCCGCAAGCTCCGGGCGCAGGCACCGCTGTTTATGGCGCACATTGTATCCCAGGTTGGCGTTCAGCGCAACCGGTTCTCCCACGGCGCCGCCATCTATCAGTTCTCGTATGGTTTTAGAAAATGGCATATAGCGCGTCCAAATAGCCTCGGTTAGAAGCAGCCCTGTCTGTTGAGCCAGAGTACACACGGCCTGTGCCTGATCGCCGGTAACGGTGAAGGCTTTTTCACAAAGCACGTGCTTACCGGCCTCAAGAGATAATTTTATTTGTCCATAATGATGCGAGTGCGGCGTGGCAATGTACACGAGATCCACCTTGGGGTCGCTGAGCAGCGCCTCGTAAGAGCCGTAGGCTTTTTCTATGCCGTATTGTCTGGCGAAATCCTCCGCCCGTGAAAGTTCACGGGCGGCAACAGCGTAGTTGCAGGCATTTTCCATCCGGGCGACGGTGCGCGCCATGTGGGCGGCTATATTTCCCGCGCCTATAATTCCAATATTCCATTTCATTTTGATTTTGGTACCTCCTAACGTCCCAGCAATGCCAGGGAGAGCTGCGGAAAAGCAGCCACAAAAATAAGGGCTATAACAAAGGAAATAATAAAGGGTACGCATGCCTTGGACAGACGCATAATCGACATGTCAAACATGTTGCAGGAAACGAACAGGTTGCCTCCCACCGGCGGCGTAACGAAGCCTATGCAGAGGTTGACCACCATCATAATACCAAAATGCACCGGATCCATTCCCAAAGCCTTTGCCATGGGAAGCAGGACGGGCGTCAGAATCAGAATGGAGGAGGTGACGTTGACAAACATACCGGTGACAACCAGAATAATGTTCATCAAAATCATGATGAGCAGCGTAGAGCTGACGGTGCTCAAAACAGCGTTGGTCAGTTTAACCGGCAGCTGCATCAGCGTGAGCACGCGGCCGAACACCACGGCGCCGCCAACCACAGCCTGCATGGGCGCAAGGCTTTTGGCAGTCTCATACACCATGCTGGGTATCTCTTTGGCGGTGACGGTTTTGTAAATAAACAGAGATACGATCACCGAATAGATGACCGATACGGCCGCCGCTTCAGTGGGAGTAACAATGCCGCCGTAAATACCACCTAAAATAATCACCGGGGTGAGCAGCGCCCAAAAGCTCTCTTTAAAGACCGACCACAGGCCCTTCTTTCTCAGCTCGCGGTTGCTGGTTTTGAGCCGCTCCCGATCTTCGCCATGTTTCTTGGAGATGACTATACAGGTAACCGATAAGCAAATGCCCACGACAACGCCGGGCAAAATACCGGCCACAAACATTTCACCTACCGACACATTGGCGGACAGCGCATAGATAACAAAGGGAATGCTGGGCGGAATGATAACGCCCAGACCGCCCGCCGTGGTTACCAGCCCCACGCTGAAATCCTTTTTATACCCCAGGTCTATCAGGTACGGAACCACCATGGCGCCTACCGCAGCGGCAGTCGCGGGGCCGGAACCGGAGAGCGCACCGTAAAACAGGCAGGTAATGACGCAGGTCACCGGCAGTCCGCCGGGAATAGCACCCATAAAATAAGCGAAAAATTCAAATATTTTTTTAGCAATACCTCCTCGCGCCATGATCATTCCCGACAGAATGAACAACGGTACCGCAAGCAAGGGATAGGACATTAGCGAGTCGATAAAATTGTAGTACACCCACTGCGCGTTGACCACATGAGAAAAACCCAGCACATAGGCGGCGATACCCCCAATGCATAGCGCGGGACCGATCGGCACGCCTATAAACAAAATGATCAGTGCGATAACAAACAGAATACCCTCGCCTGTCATGTATGTGCCCCCTCTCCGGCGTCTCTACCTTTTTTCCATTGCCTGTACGCGATAATCAGCCGCTGCACATAGCGTAAGACGGACATATAGGCTCCGACTACAAACGAAACATAGACCAAAAACATCGGAACCCCGGCAGCCGCGCTTTTTTGCCCCGTAACATAAAAATTAGCCGTCACCTCAGAGCCGCATTGGATGATGTAGAAATAAAAGGCAATAAGAATCATTTCGGCAATGCGCTCTATGATGATGCGGGGTACTTTCGGCAGCATGTTCACAAAGTCGATGCGCATTTCCGCCTTATGGCGCATGGCGTAGCTACACCCGATAAAGGCATTCCAGATATTAAAGTATACCAGCACCTCCTCCGGCCAGGAAAGGGCATTATTGAACACGTAACGCATGATAACCTGGAGGAACATCACGATGCAGATAATCGCAATCGATACGCTGATAAGGATCAGTTCGATATGCTTATCCAGAAACAGCAGTAGTTTTTTCACGAGGAATCCTCCCGTTCACCATTATTTTGGGGTGCCAGTCCGTTCATAGAGCATATCAACAATATCATCGCCAATTTCTTTGCGGATCATATTTTCGGTTTCCTTGGTGGCAAGCCGCCAACGCTCGTACTCAGCTTCGCCCAAATCGTCAATCACCGTCATTTTATAATCGTTTTGCAGCGTTTGCAGCGTGACGGCTTCCTTGTCAATAGCCTGCTGGGAATAGCCCTTGCAGAATATTTCAAATTCCTCATCCAGAATCTTGCGGTACTCCTCAGGAATGGAGTCGTACAGCTGTTTATTCATGAGGAAGGCGCCGATAAAGCCGATATGTTTGGTGTTGATAACGTAATCCTGCACCTCGTACATCTTGGTGTTCAGAATCTGCTCGACGGAGTTTTCCTGAGCGTTTACAGTTCCCTGCTGGAGGGCCGCATAGCGCTCGGAGTTGGCAAGGGGTGTGGGGGATGCGCCTAACGCCCGCCAGAAGCTGACATGGTAGGGGTTTTCCATAGTACGGATCTTAAGTCCCTTTAAATCCTCCAGCTTATAGATCGGCCGATCGGCGGTAGTCCAGCGATAACCTGCAAAGTTGATGCCCAACAGATGATAACCGAGCTTTGCATATTTCTCACGGAAGATATCCAAAAACGTCTGATCATAAATCAGATTGTCCACCATTTCGCGGTTGCTGTAGAAAAACGGAATATCGAACAAAGCCATTTCAGGCACAAGCGTTACCTGAGAGGTGGTAGCGGTGCTGCAAAAGCCGATGGTACCGGCCTGCACGCCCTGTAGCGTGACGGGGTCCCCGCCCAGCTGACCATTGGTGTAATGCTCAAATACCACGGCTCCATTCGTACGCTCGGCCACGCGGTCGCCGAACGCCTTGGTGGCGATTACTTGTATATGCTCATCCACCGCAGTGGTAGCATGCACGATAACAATAGGATTTTCTGCCGACACCTTTCCTGCGGTCGAGGTGGTTGCGGCGCCGCAGGCAGTCAGGGACAGTACCAGTGCCAGAATTACGATAACCGACAGTATCTTTTTCATACTTTTCCCCTCTTCAATTATTTGTTAAGCGCTATTTAAACTGCGTAATATGCGTGCGAATGGACTGAAAAATAAACGGGATGTCAAAGCAAACCGTGGCCAAAGAAACACCCATGGCCGCATACTGTTCCAATTGCGCTTTGCTGCCCGCCGTCACCATGGGGTGCACGCCATGCTTCAGTGCTATTTTGATCACCTCCAGCTCGGCCGCAGCCACCTCCGGGTGGCCGGGATTGCCGGGATATCCCATAGACTGGGCCAGATCGAACTTACCTACAGCCACCATATCCACCCCTTGCAGAGAAAGGATTCCCTCCAAATTGCGCATACCCTCGACGCTTTCAATCTGCACGCAAAGTGCGGTGTCTTTTATCGAAGCCTGAATAAACGTATCAAAGTGATCAAGACCGTAGCGGGTGTGACGGGAATCTTTGCCCATGCCGCGCTGCCCAACAGGCGCATACTTGCTGCGTCGCACCAGATCCTTTGCCTGCTCCACGGTGGCCACATCCGGCACCAGAATACCCGAGGCGCCAAAGTCCAGCAGGCGGGTGATATCGTCTATATTGGCAACCCGAACCAGAGTGGGCATTCCGAAGCTGTCACAGACCCGCACAATATTTTTAAACCGGGTCAAATCCATCAGGGTGTGTTCCATATCCACCCGCATATAGTCATATCCGGCATGGCCCGCCATTTCCGCTACCGAAACATCGCTATCGCTTATGTAAAAACCTAGAGCAGGCACACCTCTTTTACAAAGCTTTTCAAAAGTATTTTTCATAGCAACCTCACTTTACGGCGCAGACTTCTTTGTTTATAAGGCCAAAAGGCACCTTGCCCTCAGCAAATTTCGCAATGTTTTGCAGTGCCATCTGCACCACGACGCCGCGGCCCTCATAGGTCATACCGGCCGTGTGGGGCGAAAGAATGACGTTATCCAGCTTTAGGAATTCGCTGTCCAAAGGCAATGGCTCCTGGTCAAAGGCGTCTAGTGCCGCCCCTTTCACTTTGCCGCTCTTAATGGCGTCAATGAGGGCCTGCTCATCCACAATGCCGCCCCGCGCACAATTGCAGATCTGTACGCCTTGCTTCATCATAGTAAACGATCTGGCGTCAATCATTTTAGCGGTTTGTTCGGTTAACGGCGCGTTGATGCTGATAAAGTCGCTTTCCTGAATCAGGGTATCCAAATCTACAAAGGTGCAGCCGTGTTCCTTTGCATAGGCGTCATCGTGATAAATATCATAAACCAGAACCCGCATATCCAAGCCCTTGACAAATCTGGCCAGCTTTTTGCCGATAAAGCCAAAGC
>DALYYK010000164.1:5103-6282 GCA_031983305.1 Candidatus Fimivivens sp.
CAAAGTTTTGCGCAGCAGACAGTTGCCAAAATAGGATTGGAAATTATTGAGGCGCACCGCCTGATCCAGAAAGACGACCCGGCGGCTGAGTGCCATCATCATAGCCATCGCGTGCTCGGCCACCGCGTCGGAATTGCCCCCGGGTGTGTTGGTGACAAGAACGCCATGGCGGGTGGCGGCCTCCACATCGACCGTGTCCCATCCGGCGCCCATTCGGGCGTACAGCTTAACGCTTGGGCAAGCGGTGATAACCCGTTCACTGATCACTTCTCCCGACACGACATGGGCATAAGCCTGATGTGCATTCAGCGTTTCTATCAGCTCGTCTTCCGTCAGCTTGCGAAAACGCGGATCCAGCACCACCTTAAAGCCCTGCTTCTCAAAATCTGATACATGCTTTTCGTAGCCGGGGATGATTTGGGGATCAAAGGAAAAAGTGACAACGACCTTCTTGATATCTTGCACAGTATATTCCCTCCTATGGTGAGTACTTTGTGTCTGTCACCAGTATAGTCATTCCATTTTTTGGTATCAAGCTGTTTTCCCCGCTTTGCAAGCATTTACAGTATCGAGTACATTTTGATGTAAATCTGTTCGTCAACTATTGAAAATTCCGTGAGAATCTTGTGTCAATTGACAAATCATTCTAATTCTCCTTTACACATCGTCTTATTTTGTGCATCATGAACATACAATTATGGAATAAACAACCATAGATGATTGAATCTAGTTAAAGCGATGTAAATATAAACATAGACGTAAGCGAGTGGCTCGGAGGCTATCATGGAACAGCTTATAGGACAAATTGCTACAGATGCCGGAGAAGGCACACCCAGCATTCAAGATCCGATCAGCCGGATTCAAAGCCAATATAAGACCTACACCAAGCTAGAAAAGAAAATTGCTACTTTTTTTATCAATCATTACAACGATTTACACGAGTACTCTATTACCACCCTAGCCAAGAAAATAGGCACCAACCCTACTGCTGTCACGCGGTTTTGCCAATCGTTGCACTATACCGGCTTTGGGGAATTTAAATATTGCTTGGCCAATGCCTTGCTCTTTCCGCCGGGTAGTCAACTTAAGGTAACCCGTAAAGATTCGATCAACGAAATCAAGAAGAAGCTGATTCATCTGGACATTGAGGCGGTTTACGATTCGCTGGTGCACATTGAC
>DALYYK010000165.1:0-6264 GCA_031983305.1 Candidatus Fimivivens sp.
AAACATTGACATGCCCCAAGCCGCCGCGGATATGTCCGACAAAGGCGTCGCTGATTTTAAAAAGCCGGTCGGTGATGCCGCCCTTATCCATCAGCTGGGCCAGCAGCATAAACAGCGGCACCGCCAAAAGTGAGAAGTTGTTGACCGAGTTATACATGCTGTTGACAGCGCTCAGAAACGGGATACCCATGTGATAAATAACGCCGAGCGACGCCAGCCCCAGCGCGTAAGCGATCGGTATCTTGATCGACACCATCACGGTAAAGAGCAGCAAAAGCAACACCAGATCATTCATTTATTTTGACCTCCCTTGCTTTAAGCAGCGCGATCATACGCTTGAGATCTCCGGTGAAAATGCCCATATTAAACCACAGCATAAAAAGGCCCGAAAGCGGAATGCACATAAAGAAATAAGCCTGCGGAAGTCCGATTGAGGGCGACAGGCGGCTGAGCCCCATAACGGTGTATTGATGGCCGTAAACAACTAAAAATGTAAAGAACATAAAGCCTGAAATATCGCCGATCAGGTCGAGGACGCAGTTGATTTTCGCATATTTCTGCGGGATAAATTCCAGCACATAATGCTTTCTGTGCCGAACAGCGATGGCGCTGCCAAAGAAAACAGCCCACACAAAAAAGACGACGGCAATATCGTTGGCCCAGATAATCGGCATCTTCAAAAAGTTGCGAAAAATCACCTGTATCGAGATGACAACCACAAAAGCGCCGACCGAAAGGCCGCCGATCGCCTTGCAAAGCCCTTCGATAAAGTTAGAGATAGAAGAAACAGTCTGTCTCATGGACACCTTCCTTTCAAACTCGGAAACCGCTTGGA
This sequence comes from Candidatus Fimivivens sp., assembly GCA_031983305.1. GTDB lineage: Bacteria > Bacillota > Clostridia > Oscillospirales > Ruminococcaceae > Yanshouia. Next base: position 836 of record DALYYK010000165.1, read on the forward strand.
TGCTCCGGCCGGCTTCGCACCGACGGACACGGTATGCCGCTTGGGTACCCGCCCAACGCCTCCGTTTAGCGGGCCCTTAACCTTTGAGCGTCCTCGCCTGTGCGAAAGGGCGGCGTTGCCAGACACAGCCGGCGTCTGGCAACGCTGTTACCTTACAAGAACTGCCCTATAAAAATATCATCTTTTAATTTCGGCATTAACAATGTCCAGCAGCGCCTGGCCGTCGCAGCTCTTGGCAATCTCGGGGTAAAGCGGCTCTACAATGGCCTTGAATTCAGCCTTGTCCACTGTGCAGAGAATGACGCCCTTGTCCTTGACAAGCACATCAATCAGCGAGTCGTCCGCCTCGTCGGCGAGCTTGCTGCCAAGCTTTCCAGCCTCATCGGCCACCTCATCGACCATCGCCTGAATATCGGCGGGCAGCTTTTTATAGGCCAGCTCGCTATAGGTGATGTGGGTCGGCGTAAACTGGTGGGCGGTCTGGATAAAATAGGGCGCGACCTCATAAAGCGCGTTCGCGTTGTAAGAAGCGGCCGTACATTCAAATGCGTTGACGGTATTGGTCTGCATGCCCGAATAGATGTCGTTAAAGCTCATCGAGGTCGGAATTGTCCCAAGCTTGGACCAGACCAGCGATTCGGTTGCCGAGGAGGTCACGCGCATTTTAAGGTTCTTTAAATCGGCGACCGATTTAACCTCTTTGCCGGTGTGCAGGTCACGCTGACCGCCGTTGCACAGCGCAAGCAGCTTAAGACCCAGACCGTTCGAGGTATATTTATCCTGAATAAAGTTAAATACCGCGCCATTCTTGACAAGAACGCCCTCAAACTGGTCACGGTCGGCAAACAGATAAGCAAGGCCAAGAATTTGATATTGCGAGACAAACGGTGCGGCATTTTGGGTACCGCCAATCAGCATGTCCAGCGTGCCGACGCGCATGTCGTCGATGCAGGCTTCGTCGTTGCCCAACTGACCGCCCGGGAAGATCGAAACCTCGATCGCGCCGTCCGAGCGCTTGGCAAGCTCTTCCTTCATGTACTCGGCCATCTTGACCCAGGCGTGGTCGCCCGAGACAACGGTCGCGACACGGATTTTAAACTGCCCGGGCTTATAAGTCGGGGGCGCTTCAGAAGAGACCGACGAACCGGCTGCCGGCGCGGGAGACGACGCGGCGGCGGGCTTGGATGCAGCGTTTCCGCATGCGCTCATTAAAACAATGGATGAGACCAAAAGAAAAGCGAGAAGCGATTTTTTCATCTTACAAACCTCCAAAATAATTTATGTGTACACTGCCTGCGGCAGAAGGTACCCGCTTTTAGCCAAACAGCTTGAAAACCGGCGATATTTTGTGGCCGCTAAGAACTACAACGCGACAGGACGCAAAACACCGCAAAGACAATTCGTTTGGCGGGTTGCTTAATCCCTATACCCTTTCGCGGTCAGGCGGCCAAAGGCATAGGGACTGCGGCAAAAGCCTCACATAAGAATTGCCTCGGTTTGTTAGCCGTCGCATCGTCCTGACGCTATCAGGTCATTTGCAGGCGGTGCTCAACCGCCGAACGCACCGCAGCCAGATTCGCTTCGGGCACGCGGGGATCGGCAACGCAGCCGGGGCCGATGATAACGCCGCGCCCGTCGACCATGTCGATCGCCTCTTGGATGTGCCGATGAATCTCTTCGGGTGTGCTACGCGCAAGGATGCTGTCATATTGCAAAGCGCCCTTGATAATGGTGGGCACCTCTAAAATGCCGCCTAAAAAGGTCTTGGAGGTTTTAGTTCTCGCCGTACTAAGGTCAGGGGCGGTGTGCCGGTCGTGCCAGTTTATACAGTTGACCGGGTAGCTGAGCAGCGTGTCAAACATAATATTAGAGCCGTGGATGTGCAGGACGTTAAAATAGGTCACATCCTTATAGCTGTTGATGACTCTGAAGTCGTAGGGCTTGCAGAACTCGGCGAAAAGCGCATCGGTCATATAGTCGTAGGTGGCGCATTGGCTGGCCAGAAAGAATCCGCTCACACCGGCTTCGATATTTGCTCTGATAAAATCAATCGTCGTGCGGGTGATCGCTTCAAGCGCGTTATGCACCGCTTCGGGATGTGCCTTCATGTCCTGGATCAGACGCTCACCCGCGAGCTTACGCAATGTGGTAGCCGGGGTAAAAACCGTCTGAATAAAGGGCGTGTTCGGCTTTATCCGCTTGCTGACGTGCTGGCTTAACAGCAGCTGCTTGCCCCAGGTGCCAAAGATCGGCGGCAGCGGCTCAATGCTGTAATAGTCCGCAACGCCGCTGATGCCCGGTGCGCTGATGACGACCTCTTTGTATTTATCGCAGTAAATATCGAGCTTGGCACCCCAGTCAGGCGTGGAATAAGCGCCAAACGGCATCATCTTAATGAAGTCGTAGTCGAACTTTTCGTTAAACTGAACCATACACTCGGCTAAAGAGCGCGGGTCCTGGTCAAATTCTGAAAAGTGCATCCAGGCGCTTACCGGTACGCGGTCCACCTCCTGACTGTTTAGCGCGGCTTTAATGCGTTCTTCTCTGTTCATCCAATTGTCCTCCTTCGTGCGGGATCATATTATTCTGCCTGCCCGCCTTGTGACGGACCGGCTATTCCACCTTTTTTTCTTTGAGCCTGTGCTGTAAATGCATATCGCGGGTGCGGATCAAATGCTGGCGCATCAACGCGGCGGCCACTTCCTCCTGCCCTTCGCAGATGGCCTCGCATAGTTGAATGTGCTCGCGCTTGTTTGCCTCAAAGCCAACCGGCGTTTCGTAGATGATGCTCAGGCGCTGCTTGGCCAGCTCCGACTTAATCGATTCTAAAAAACGGTAAAGGCATAGGTTCCCGGCAATCTTGGCGATCAGCATATGCACGCTGATGCCCTCTTCGGTGGGGCTGTGCTGCTTTTTCTGCTGCTGGTAATGATCCAATTGGTCCGAGAGCGTGCGGGTCAGCGCCAGCAGCTGCGCCTTGTCCGCCTCGGTCGCGCGGATCGCGGCCAGACTGGCGAGCTCCGGCTCGATGACCAGACGGGTTTCCCACAGCTCGGTCAGCGTGGCGTCCTTGGTGGTGTCGATCGCGTCGAGCAGCCTTTCACCCTGAAAACGCGACTGCACGTCGACCGAGACAAAGGTGCCCAGCCCCGCGCGGGAATAGGTGATGCCCATCAGTCCCAGCGATTTGAGCGCCTCGCGCAGGCAGTTTCTGCTCACGCCAAACAGCTCGGTCAGCTCGGTCTCGCCGGGCAGGCGCTCCCCGGGCTGAAAGGCCCCCTCTTTGATGCTGTTGATGATCTGGCCTGCGACGTCTTCATACATCAACGTCCTTGTTGCTTTTTTTAACATACATACTACCTCTCTACATGACCTGTCTATACTACCTTCTCGTATTGCCTGCACAGACATTATTTAAATGTCCTACAATACTATATTTATATATTAGACGGAATAAATTGGATTTTCAAGTCTTTTTAAATAAAATGTAAATTTTCGTAAAGTATTACATGAATCGCCAGCAAATTTTGCCTAATAGCCACAAAATAAAAATAATGCAAACGACCGCCAAGGCTGGCTGGGGAACGTTTGCATTTTATCGTCAAGCAACTTGGAAACAGGAGCAGGTATGGCGCAGATATTTTGTATTGGCAGGGCGGAAAACGCAGGTGGGCTGGCGCTTACAAGGATGACAACGCAGCCAGACGCGAAGCAGGTTGCCAAGACCATCCTATCTTTAAGTTGTTTGACGATATGCTCATAGAATTGACGGTGTGTATTGGAGTTGCCAAAAGTCAGCTTCCGCGTGGAAGATTCCGCGCCCTCAGGGGGCGTCAAGGAATGCTACGCACACGCCAATAAGCGCCGCATCTCAGCTGCCGACAGGTTGTATCACGGCTACCGCATGAAATAAGCCTTAATGGCGATTGTATAAGGCTTGCCGGTGCAGCACGGTGGTACGCATACTGCGGGTATCCAACCCCCGCAACGCAACAAGGCCCGCGCGGCGCTATCACCGGGCGGGCCTTGAAGGCTTTGACTATTTATAAACGATAAAGAAAATCCGTGTAAACGGCAACAGCACCCTGCCGTCGCGCTCTATGGGGTAGGTCTTTGCAATCTGTTGCCGATACTCCTCGCAGAAGTCGGCGCGCAGCGCATCATTAGGCAGCATGTCCAAAAACGGGCGCAGGCCGGTGCCCTTATACCATTCGACAATACCGTCATAGTTGGGCAGAATGTGAATGTAGTCGGTCTGCCAAATCTCAATTTTATCGGTCAGCCCGCAGAGGATGTCATAATAATGCGCATAGGGAAAATGCTTGGGATACACGGGCGGATACTCAAAATAACGCGCCCAGCGGTCGGTACCGATCATGCTTTGGATGTTGGCATAGACCGGCAGGTGCTTGACGCAGGGCACTTGCGCGGCAAGCACGCCATTGTCGCACAACATGCCGTACAGGCTTGGCAGCAGCGCCTCGTGCGCGGGCATCCATTGCAGCGCCGCGTTGGTAAAGATAAGGTCAAACTTGCCCAGTGCAGATAAATCTTCCTCCACACTCATTTGCAGCCAGTCGATGTTAGCATATTCCTTTTTGGCCTTCTCAAGCATATTGACTGAGTTGTCAAGCCCACAAACCGCCGCGTTGGGCCAGCGCTCTTTAAGAATCGCCGTGCTGTTTCCGGGGCCGCAGCCGATATCGATAATCCGTTTAGGGTCAACTAAGCTCAACCGATTGACCAGATCAATCGCGGGCTGCGTTCTTTCATTTCGATATTTCAGATATTGTCCGGGTTGCCAGTCCGCCATCATGTTACCTCCTTCAAATTGCTGTGTTATTTAATATGCCCACGCACGGGTCAACTGTGGTTATGATATCATGGGCACAAGCGAATGGTATCTCCGGCCACCGCCGGGGCGGGCCGCCAGAACCAAGCGTATCATAGCGTCCTACGGCAATGATATCATGCGTATAAGTGCGTATCAAAAGGCGGTTGCCCCGTTAAGGGGCGAGCCGTTGCGCATCATCCCGAGTATAATAGCCGTTCTGCGGCTATTATACCATGCACACAAGCGAAAAAGTAAATAAAAATAACAAGCCCGCGCTGCGGGCTTGTTTAAACCATCACTTTAGCTTACGCCATTTTTCACTATTCTCGGGCGGCCCTGCGGCCACGCCAAACAATCCGACAGCGCGCTCAAAACAGGCCGACGATAAAGCGGATCATATACGGAAAAATTAGCACAGCCGACAACATGCGACCAATCTGCAAAATGACGACGTCGGGCGAGCAGATGCCGATATCGGCTGAAATAAGCGCCATATCCGATGCACCGGCCGGCGTCGCGGCCAGCATGCCCTCGCTGACCGTCAGCGCCGTGCGCCGACTCAGCAGCCGGGCGATGAGCACGCAGGCCACCATAT
>DALYYK010000166.1:0-6251 GCA_031983305.1 Candidatus Fimivivens sp.
TCGCATGTCGCAGACAATTCATTGTTCAATTTTGAGTGTGCAAGCAAGTACATTCAATTTGCACCTTTAGCTCAGTTGGTAGAGCAGCTGACTCTTAATCAGCGGGCCCCCGGTTCGAGTCCGTGAAGGTGCACCAAAGTCGGCCTGTGTGGTCGAGGCTTCGGCCACACAGCAACTTGTTCAAAATCACCGTGTGGTGTTTTGATAAATCGCTGAAATGTCAGCGTGTACATGGCCCGTTGGTCAAGTGGCCTAAGACTCCGGCCTCTCACGCCGGCAACGGGGGTTCGAATCCCCCACGGGTCACCATGATACTAAGTGACAGCTTGGTATCGAATCGGTGTCAATGACGATGAGGATCCACCCGTTCCCATTCCGAACACGGTCGTTAAGCTCATCAGTGCCGAAAATACTTGGATGGAGACGTTCTGGGAAGATAGGTCGGTGCCGATATTTTGTACAGGATCGGAATTAAATCTGGTCCTGTAGATATTCCTCAATAGCTCAGTCGGTAGAGCATGCGGCTGTTAACCGCAGGGTCGTTGGTTCGAGTCCAACTTGGGGAGCCAACTACAATATGCTGTCAGATTAAAAGCTGGCAGCATATTGTACTAAAAGGGCCTTTAGCTCAGTTGGTCAGAGCGGCCGGCTCATAACCGGTTGGTCCGGGGTTCGAGTCCCTGAAGGCCCACCATATTGTCTTATTTTACTTGCTGCCAATACATAACATAGGGGTATAGCTCAGCTGGTAGAGCAGCGGTCTCCAAAACCGCGTGCCGAGGGTTCAAATCCTTCTGCCCCTGCCAAATAGAAAAGACCAGTCCAAAGACTGGTCTTTTCTATTTGCCGGTCGCCTGCGGGCAAGAATCCGTTCGCTGCGCTCACTCAACATGCGGTAGGAACCTACGGTTCCCCATACACATCCCCTCCCTTGCTGATGCGTTACGAATTATGCACATATAGTACACAGTGCTTGGGGTTTGGTTTAAGGGTTTAGTTTAAATGTGCTGTCTAAAGGCGAACTATATATATTATCGAATAAAGCACAAATCGAAAAATACAGATCGACTTTTAAAAGATGGTTTGGGTTTTATATATCATTAAAATGTGAGGCTTTGAGATTTTGCTATGATGAAGGATATGACCAGCGGTTCCCCAATGAAGCTGATGCTTAGCTTTACGCTGCCGATGTTTGTGGGGAATCTGTTTCAGCAGTTATATAACGTGGTCGATACCATTATTGTCGGAAAATTTGTTGGCCGAGAGGCGCTGGCGGCGGTCGGCTCCTGTTTTGCGATTATGGTGCTGGTCAACTCAATTATCCTGGGATTGGCCATGGGCGCGTCGGTGCTATTTTCTCAATTGTATGGCGCAAAAAACTACAATAGGTTGAAAACTGCTATTATTTTAGCTTCTGTATTTATTTTGGGCCTCACTACCATATTATCCTTGATTGCTTTTCTGGGTACGAGCACGATCATCCGATGGTATCAGATTCCAACGGAGATGGTTCAATACTCAACCGATTATCTGCGATGTATCTTTGCGGGGCTGCTGTTTGTTTCGCTTTATAATCTGGCTGCCAATCTGCTGCGCTCTTTTGGCGATTCTAAGACGCCGCTTTATTTTCTGTTGCTGGCTTGCGGCATCAATATTGCCCTCGATCTGCTGTTTGTCGTAGGCTTTGGCATGGAGGTTTTCGGCGTTGCGATCGCTACTATTATTGCGCAGGCCGTTTCAGGCATTGCCTGTGTCTTTTTTGCGATCTATAAAATTAAATTCCTGCAATTTAGACGTGAAGACGCTGTTTTTGACACGGGACTTTTCCGTTCTATGAGTCGATATGCCGTTCTGACGAGCTTGCAGCAGTCAGTGATGAATTTTGGTATTGTGCTGGTTCAGGGGCTGGTCAATACCTTCGGTGCGGCGCTTATGGCGGCGTTTGCGGCGGGTGTCAAGATTGACGCTTTTGCTTATATGCCGGTTCAGGATTTCGGAAATGCCTTTAGCACGTATACGGCACAGAATGTAGGCGCTAAAAATTGGGCGCGTGTGCGTCAAGGGCTGAAGACTGCCGCGTTGATTTCCGGCATCTTTTCGCTTGTGGTATCGCTTATTGTGGTTATGCTGGCGGAGCCATTGATCGGGCTTTTCATCAAGGCCGGTGATTTTGAGGTTATCGCGATCGGCGTTCGATATCTGCGCATTGAGGGCGCCTTTTATATCTTAATCGGCTTTTTGTTCTTGTTTTATGGATTCTACAGAGGACTCGGATATGCACAGGTGTCGATTGTGTTGACGGTGGTATCACTGGGTACGCGCGTTGCATTGGCCTATCTGCTTGCCCCAACGTTTGGATTCACGATGATTTTTTGGGCGATTCCGATCGGTTGGCTGCTGGCCGATGTGGTGGGGCTGGGCATTTGGATTCGGCTGCGGACGCGGCTGGAATAGCTTTAATATATAGCTAACATGAAATTTGCGCAATTCGCTTATCTGCAAGGAACCCTTCTTACGCAATTATTTCAAAAAGATCGGTCTGTTGACTGGTCTTTTTTATTTGCAAAGGCAATCGTTGATTGCAGAAATAGCAAATCAGCAGCTGTCGTACTATTTTATAGCCGTTGTTAACCGTCGCAGTATGGATTATCCCAACGGTGTCCATTATAGTAATAATTTGGCTATTGCTGCATACAAATGCCTGATAAGGAACGGGGAATACTAGCATATTGAATACATTTGGTACTAATATTTGTCCTTTTTATTTATTGACTGTTAACGGCCTTTAAGATAAACTTTATAAGATGTGCGAACTGTTTAAATCATGTAGGGGGATAAATTATGGAGAATCATCAGCTGTCTGTTAAGTATGGCTTGCCAACTGCGATTGCGATGGTGGTTGGCATTGTTATTGGTAGTGGCGTATTTTTCAAAGCGGAAAAAATTCTACTGGCTACCGGTGGCAATTTGCCGCTGGGTATTTTGGCGTGGATTATCGGTGGCGCGATCATGGTAGTATGCGCCTATGCATTTTCAATTATGGCGACCAAGCACGCGTTTGTCAGCGGCGTCGTCGATTATGCGGAAGCGGCCTGCGGCAGAAAATATGGCTATATGTTGGGGTGGTTTATGGCGACCATCTACTACCCTTGTATCACCAGCGTGCTGGCGTGGGTCAGTGCGCGGTATTTATGCGTTATTATCGGCTTTGATATTGTTGGCCCACAGTGCATGGTCATTAGCATGTTCTTTTTGGTGGCGGCGTTTTCGATGAATGCGCTTTCTCCCGTACTGGCAGGCAAATTTCAGGTTTCGACAGCGGTCATTAAACTGATTCCTTTATCGCTCATGGCGGTGGTCGGCACCATTGTCGGATTGAAAAATGGCATGACCATACAGAATTTTACTACCGTGGTTACTCCGGTTGGCACCGGCAATGCGCTGTTTACGGCGGTGGTGGCGACCGCCTTTGCCTATGAGGGCTGGATTATCGCGACTACGATTAACGCCGAGCTGAAGGATCCCAAAAAGAACCTGCCTCGGGCGTTGATTATCGGCACACTGCTTGTTGCCGCGGTGTATATCTGTTATTATATCGGGTTGGCCGGCGGTGTCAGTAACGAGGTGATGATGGCGGGCGGAGAAACCGGCGCTAAGCTCGCATTTCAGGCGGTGTTTTCTAACATTGGCGCCAGTGCGTTGTTTATCTTCATTGTTATTTCTTGCCTTGGCACGCTCAATGGCCTGATGATGGGGTGTACCCGTGGCCTTTACGCACTCGCGGCGCGCGGGGAGGGCCCTAAGCCTGAGATGTTTAAGCAGGTTGATCCCGTCTCGAACATGCCCACCAATTCGAGCATTGCGGGGCTCTTTTTTGCGGGCTTCTGGCTGATGTATTTTTACGGTGCAAATCTGACGGCACCCTGGTTTGGGCCCTTTTGCTTTGATACCTCCGAGCTGCCGATCGTGACGCTTTACGCGGCCTATATTCCGATTTTCTGGCACATGACCAAGGATAGCACGCAGCCGTTTAGCAAGCGCATTCTCGCGCCGCTGCTGGCGATCTGCGGTTGCGTTTTTATGGTGATCGCGGCCTGTTTTGCCCACCGGATGGCGGTGTTCTACTACTTGATCATATTTTTAGCCATTTCATTTGTCGGTGCGGCATATCTAAAGCCAAAGAAGCGTGCCGATTAATAACAAATAGCGGGCGGTGCCGGTTTTCCGGTGCCGCTTCACCTTTTTTTAACGATTTTACTCTTGATTTTTAGCGCGGAATGTTGTATAGTTTATTAGCACTCAAATATAATGAGTGCTAATAAACTGACATAACAGGAGGCATAGGCTGTGTCTAAAAAACAATTTAAGACAGAATCCAAACGCATTTTGGATCTGATGGTGAACTCTATTTATACCAACAAAGAGATCTTTTTAAGAGAGCTGATATCAAACGCCAGCGATGCCATTGATAAGCTTTATTTTCGGTCGCTGACCGATCAGTCGGTTGGCAAAGGCCGGTCAGACTTTGAGATCAGGCTGCTGCTCGATAAAGAGGCTCGCCAAATCAAAATTTGCGATAACGGCGTCGGCATGACCAAAGAGGAGCTCGAACAAAACCTTGGCACGATCGCGCACAGCGGCTCAGGCGAGTTTGTCAAGCAGAACGAATTGAGCGACGAGATCGACATCATCGGACAGTTTGGCGTCGGTTTTTATTCGGCGTTTATGGTGGCCGAAAAGGTCACCGTCATCAGCCGTGCCTTCGGCTCAGAAGAGGCTTATTGCTGGGAATCTGAGGGTGGCGACGGCTACACGATTACCGAGGCCCAAAAGTCCGAACCCGGCACCGAAATTACGCTGCATCTTAAAGCCGATACCGAGAACGACGACTATTCCGAGTTTTTAGAGCAGTACCGCCTTTCGTCAATCGTCAAAAAATATTCGGATTATATCCGTTATCCGATCCGTATGGATATGGAGCGTCACCGCCCCAAGGCCGATGCGCCGGAGGATTCACACGAGATGGAGACGGTTGTTGAGACGGCGACGCTTAACAGCATGGTGCCGCTCTGGAAGAAAAATAAAAAGGATGTCACCGACGAGGAATATAAGTCCTTTTATAAAGAGAAGTTCTACGATTATTCTGATCCGCTGCGGATCATCCACCAAAAGGCCGAGGGCACAACCGAGTATCAGGCGTTACTCTACATTCCGGCCAAGGCGGATTATAACTACTATTCGAAGGAATTTGAGCGGGGCCTTCAGCTGTATTCGAGCGGCGTGATGATTATGGAGCGCTGCTCCGACCTGCTGCCCGAATATTACGGCTTTGTTAAGGGCCTTGTGGACAGCGAGGATCTTTCGCTGAACATCTCGCGCGAGATGCTCCAGCACGACCGGCAGCTGACGCTGATTCGCACAGCGCTCGAAAAGCGCATTAAAAACGAGCTGGTCGACCTGCGCGATAAGAGCCGTGAGGAATATGAAAAGTTCTGGAACACTTTTGGCCTCACCATCAAGTTCGGCATTTATCAGGCCTTTGGCGCAAACCGTGAACAGCTCGAGGAGCTGGTAATGTTCCGCCGGGCATCCGACGGTAAGCTCGTGACCTTTAAGGAATATGTCGACGCCATGCCCGAGGCACAAAAATATATTTACTATGCGGCGGGCGACAGCTTTGAAAAGCTCTCGAAGCTGCCGCAGGCCGAGCTGCTCAAGGATAAGGGCTATGACCTCTTGTGCCTGACCGAGCATGTGGACGAATTCCTCATGCAGGTGCTTCGCACGGTGCAGGAGAAGGAGCTGCGGTCGGTTTCTTCGGGCGATCTCGGTATCGAGAGCGAGGAAGAAAAGGCCGAGCAGCAGAAGAAAGAAACCGACAACAAGGAATTGTTCGATTTCCTGAAGGAATCGCTCGGGGATAAGGTGGCGCAGGTGTGCCTCTCCTCACGGTTGAAGAGCCACCCGGTATGCCTGTCGGCCAAGGGTGCCGTCTCAATCGAGATGGAAAAAGTGCTCAACGACATTCCGGGCAACCAAAAGGTCAAGGCCGAACGTGTGCTCGAGCTCAACGGCGGACACCCGATGTTCGAAAAGCTCGTGTCGCTGTGGCCCGACGAGCAGGAGAAGCTCTCAACCTACGCGCAGCTGCTCTATGATCAGGCGCTGCTGATCGAGGGGCTGCCGATTGAAGACCCGGTTCGGTTTTCCAACGCTGTTTGCGAGCTGATGAAATAAGTTAAGCTTTAAAT
>DALYYK010000167.1:0-6157 GCA_031983305.1 Candidatus Fimivivens sp.
GCCAAAGAGGTGTATAATAAATCTGAACTAATTGATGCGGACGGCAACATGAAAACCGGGGGAGAGATGCTGATGAACACCGATCTATCATCGCTGCAAAACGGCAGCGATATCCGAGGGGTGGCGCTGGCGGTGCCAAACGGCGCGCCGGTCAACCTCACCGAGGACATTGCGAATAAAATTGCGATCGCATTTGTGCGTTATATCGCGGATAAGACCGGCAAAACCTGTGAGAGCCTTAAAATCGGCGTGGGGCACGACTCGCGCGTGACGGCGGCGGCGCTTAAAAAGGCGATTCTCGCCGGTGTGCTCACAACGGGCGCGCAGGCCTTTGACTGCGCGATGGCTTCAACTCCTGCGATGTTTTGCGCCACGGTCTACCCCGAGACCGATTTTGACGGCTCGGTGATGATCACGGCGAGCCACCTGCCGATGGAGCGCAACGGCCTCAAGCTTTTTAGCCGCGACGGAGGCTTCGACAAGCCGGACATCAAGGCAGTACTTCTGGCTGCTGAGACCATCGCCCCGGCTTATAGCGACAAAACCGCGCATCCGCTGGACTTAATCGCGCTCTATTCAAACGATCTGCGCGAGAAGATCAAACGCGGCGTCAACGCTTCGGATTATGCGCATCCGCTTGCCGGGCTGCATGTGGTGCTGGATGCGGGCAACGGCGCTGGCGGTTTCTTTGCCGAGCGGGTGTTAAAGCCGCTCGGGGCCGACATCTCAGGCAGCCAGTTCTTAGAGCCGGACGGCGCCTTCCCGAACCATATGCCCAATCCTGAAAATAAGGCCGCGATGGCGTCTATTCGCTCGGCGACGGTGCAAAGTAACGCCGATCTCGGCATCATCTTTGACACCGACGTCGACCGCATGTCGGCGGTGCTGCCAAACGGGGAGGAGGTCAACCGCGACGCGATTATCGCGATGATGGCGGCGGTACTCGCGCCCGATTACCCCGGCGCGACCGTCGTGACCGACTCGGTCACCTCCGACCGGCTGACCGCGTTTTTAGAGGGCGCGCTGGGTCTTAAACACCACCGCTTTAAGCGCGGCTATAAAAATGTCATCAACGAGGCGATCCGCTTAAATAAAGCGGGCATCGTCTGTCCGCTGGCCATCGAGACCTCGGGTCACGGCGCGCTGTCTGAAAATTATTTTCTTGACGACGGTGCCTATATGGCGGTCAAGCTATTGGTGGCCGCCGCGCGCGCCAAGGCGCAGGGCAAGCGGCTGGGCGCGCTGATCGAGGCGCTCGCGTCCGCATTTGAAGAAAAAGAGGTGCGCATTCCGATCGCGGGAGCCGACTTTGCCGAAACCGGCAAGGCCGCGCTCAAGACTTTTGAGCAGCGGGCGGCGCAGTCGGGGTATGCGATTGCGCCCAACTCCTACGAAGGGGTGCGGCTGACCTTCCCCGAGGGGTGGGTGCTGCTGCGTCTGTCGCTGCACGATCCGCTGCTGCCGCTCAATGTTGAGGGCAACGCTGCCGGTGACTGCCAAACGCTGATGAACCGGGTGGCCGCGCTGCTGCAAGGCTTTGACGCGCTTGACCTGTCGGTGTTGTCTAAATAGGGCAGGCCTGCGGCACAATGTTGAGGCTGTCGGCGTTTCTCCCGCTTGGAACAAGGGCGGGCGAAACGGGAAGGGTCTGCGCCGATTTGTATAATAGGACGTTTCCCTTTTGGGCGTTGCGACGGTTTTTTAACCGTGGCAGCGACTAGCAGTTTAAAAATAATGGACGGCGCTGCCGAACCAAAAACGAATTGAAAGGAACTTTGCTATGGAACAATCTCGTGTCAAAGAGCTGGCGGTTATCGCCACCAAGGCGCGGCTGGCCGCGCTCAAGGCGGTGCACCGCTGCAACTCAGGCCATGTTGGCGGGTCGTTTTCGGCGATGGATATGCTCACGGTCTTATATTTTGAGGTGATGAACGTCGACCCTGCCCGCGCTAAGCACCCCGATCGCGACCGCTTTGTGCTCTCAAAGGGGCATTGCACCCCGGGACTGTATTCGGTGCTGGCGCTGCGCGGCTTTTTCCCCGAGCAGGACCTTGACCTCTTCCGCTCGATCGACGGGCACATGTCGGGTCACGCCGAGATGCACCACGTCAACGGCGTTGACATGTCGACCGGATCATTAGGTCAGGGGCTTTCCACTGCTGTCGGCATGGCGCTGGCAGGCAAGCTCGACAAAAAGGATTACCGCGTCTACGCGATGATGGGAGACGGTGAGATCAACGAGGGCCAGATTTGGGAGGCCGCGATGTCCGCCGCCAAATATAACCTCGACAACCTCTGCGGCATCGTCGACGTCAACGGCCTTCAGATCGACGGCGCGACCAAGGATATCATGCCCAGCGAGCCGCTCGACAAAAAGTGGGAGGCCTTTGGCTGGAAGGTGCTCAAGGTGGACGGCCACGACTACGCCGCTGTTAAAGCCGCGCTTGACGAGGCTAAGACCGTCAAGGGCCAGCCGGTCGTAATACTGGCCAAGACCGTCAAGGGCAAGGGCATCTCTTATATGGAAAATGATTACGGCTGGCACGGCAAGGCCCCCAACGACGAGCAGTACGAGCGGGGCAAGACCGAGCTGGAAGCATTTTTGAAAGGGTTGGAGGGTTAAGACGATGGGTGAAGTAATTGCAACACGCGCCGCCTACGGCAAGGCACTGGTCAAGCTAGCCGACAGCCACCCCGAGCTGGTGGTGCTCGACGCCGACCTCTCGGGCTCGACGATGTCGGGCGGGTTTGCTAAGGCCTGCCCCGAGCGGTTTTTCAATATGGGCATTGCCGAGTCGAACATGGCCGGTGTGGGCGCGGGGCTGGCGACCTGCGGTAAAAAAGTCTTTATCAATTCCTTCGCGATGTTCGCGGCGGGCCGCGCGTGGGAGCAGGTTCGCAATTCCATCTGCTACCCGCATTTAAACGTTAAGGTTGTCGGCTCGCACGGCGGCCTCTCGGTCGGCGAGGATGGCGCCACCCACCAGTGCATTGAAGATTTTGCGCTCATGCGTGCGATTCCGGGCATGATGGTGCTCTGCCCCTGCGACGGCCATGAGATGGCGCTGGCGGTTGAAGCACTGCTTCAATATGACGGTCCCGCCTATATGCGTCTGGGGCGTCTGCCGGTCGAAACAGTGACCGACGCCGTCGAGGGCTATCATTTTGAGCTGGGTAAGGGCGTCACGCTCAAAGACGGCTCGGACGTGACGATTGTCGCGGTGGGTATGATGGTTCAGGAGGCACTCAAGGCCGCCGAATTGCTGTCGGCCGAGGGCATTTCGGCCCGCGTCATCAACCTGCACACAATTAAACCGCTCGACACCGAGCTGCTGCTCAAGGCTGCGAAAGAGACCGGTGCGATTGTCACGAGCGAGGAGCACAATGTGCTCGGTGGCCTCGGCGCGGCGGTGACCGAATTTTTGAGCGAAAATTGCCCGGTGCCAGTGGTTCGCCACGGCGTGCAGGATGAATTTGGCCGTTCGGGCAAGGCGCAGGCGGTGCTCAAGGCTTATAAGCTGACCGCCGAGGAAATTGCGGCGAAAGCGAAGCTAGCCGTCTCAAAGAAGAAATAAGCTGTTATAGTCAAACCACTCGAAGCGAAAACAGGGTTGGCGCATATATTTTGTGTTTGGCAAGGCGGCGGGCGCAGGTGGGCTGGCGCGTATCTAAGGATGACGACGCGGCCAGATGCAAAATATCGGTTGAGCTTATTATTTAAAAATGGTGGCAAGCCTTTAAGTTCAACCGCATACAAGCAAGATGCTGTTATTAATTAAAATGACAAGCCAGCCTGCTTGCAGACCGCCCAGACTGTCTTGTTTTTAAGTTGGTTTGACTATATAATCAACGGGGCGTGGCGGCAGGCTTCTTGGCCTACCGCCGCGCCCCCGATTCATATAAGGGCGCCCCCGCCCCGGGAGACAACAGGTGAAAACGAATCTTCGATTATATTTCATGTTGGTTTTTGGTGTTTTGTCGCTTTCAACCTCCGCCATTTTTGTGCGTCTGGCCCACGCGCCTTCGGCTGTGACCGCCTTTTTCAGGTTGCTGTTTGCGTCACTGCTTCTGCTGCCGTTTTTATTGGGCAGCAAGCAAAACCGGCAGCAGGTGCGGGCATTGTCCCCAAAGCAATGGGGACTCGCCGTTGTGTCGGGACTACTTTTAGCATTGCATTATGTGCTGTGGTTTGAGTCGCTGCGATATACCTCGGTGGCAAGCGCGACGGTTATCGTCACGTTGCAGCCGATCTTTTCGATTACGATCGGTTACTTTGTCCTCAAAGAACGGTTTTCTAGGCAGGCGATTTTCGGGTGCCTGATCGCGATGCTTGGCTGCCTTGTGATTGGCTGGGGAGATTTTCAGATCAGTACGCGGTCACTGTTGGGCGATCTGATGGCGTTCTTGGCCGCGGGCATCATCAGCATTTACTTTTTTATAGGACAGAACATCCGACAGCAGCTGTCTGCGGTTTCGTATTCGGTCATCGGCTACTTAAGCAGCTCGGCCTTTTTAGCGTGCTACGCCGTCGTTGAGCACAATGATTTTGTCGGCTATCCCCGCACGACGTGGCTGGCTTTCGGAGGCTTGGCGCTTATCTCAACGGTGTGCGGGCAGTTTGTTTTTAACTGGATATTAAAATGGCTCCCGGCGACGGTCATCTCGGTCAGCATTTTGGGCGAGATTATCGGCACCTGCATTTTAGCCTATTTTATTTTGCATGAGGTCATCTCGCTTCAACAGGGCGTCGGAATTATTGTTATTCTGATCGGACTGGCGCGTTTTTTTCTCAGCCCCAAGGTTGAGCAGAAGGGATAGCGCCGCATTTGGAACGGTGCGAAGCCTGCATCGGCTGATAAACAGCGGCATCGGTCACATGCCAAAATCTCACGGGGTGACCGCGTGGAGAGCCGCTTAATCTGTTCATAGAGAGTACATATAAAGGGAGTGTGCGCATGTGTGATGCGGACGCGCTGCTTCAAATTGTTATTGCCGAGGCTCGGGCGCTGGGCATCCCAATCTCCTTCGGTATTCTGCCGAAGGTTCTGATCAATACCCGCGCCAAAACCCGCTTCGGGCGCTGTCTCGTTTCAGCGGATGGTCGCTGCCAGATTGAACTGGCCGGACGGGTGGTTGACGCCGGTGAGTATGCCTGCAAAGCGGTGCTGGCGCATGAGGTGCTGCACAGCTGCAAGGGCTGCCGCAACCATCAGGCGCGATGGAAGGCCTATGCCGGTCGCATGAACGCGACCTACGGCTACGACATTCAGCGTACGCACAGCCCCGAGGCGCTCGGCGTTTTAAACGATGCGCCCTACCGTTATCGGCTGCGATGCCAATGCTGCGGCGCGGTACTGGCGCGGATGAAAAAAAGCCCCCTCGTGCAGCATCCGGAACGTTACCGGTGCCGCTGCGGGGGGCAATTTGTGCTGCTTTAAAACTGGGAATGGTCGTTTTAAATTTGCTGGATGCTGATTTCGTGGGGTGAATCGGCCCTTTGCGGACATTCAAGCGTTGCCCCGTTAAACAAGCCCGGCGTTTTTATAAAACTCCTGTTCCTGCCGGTATTTTTTGTGCGCCTGCAACCGCTCCCGGATATACAGCGACGTACGCGTGAAGATGCGCCAGTCCTCGGGCAGCACCCAAGCCTCAGTGCGCTGAAGTGTCTCGGCCATCCGCTCCGCCGCCGTCAGATCAAGCCGGTATTGCTTGGTGGGCGTGTCGAGCGCGTATACAAGCGGCTCGACCTGCTCAAGCCGCAGCGAGGGCAAAAACCCCTTAAACCCATTGCGGTCGGCCTTGAGGTCGACCCAGACAAGGCACATGACAAAACAGAAAACGATCAATGTAATGACAAAGGACGAAAAGAAAACGCGCAGCAGCTCTTTTCTTTGCATGGTATGAATTTTAACTTCCCTTCTTTTGTGTATCCAACAGTACCTGCGCCAGAGCCTCTCCGGCCACAATGGCGGTATTTTTAGCTTCCTCCAGCGTGTTGGCGTGTGAGCCAAACTCGAGCAGCAGCGCGCCGGTAGACAGCTGCTGGTTATATTTGCGGTAAGAGAACATCAGCGGGCGGGTGATTCCGGGAGTGTTTAATTCCAGCTGGTCGGAAAGGGCGGCGGCAAAGCGCAGGTTTTCGCGCCAGTTCGGAATC
>DALYYK010000168.1:0-6152 GCA_031983305.1 Candidatus Fimivivens sp.
AAAATTGAAATATTAAAATGTCTGCTGACAGATTATAATGACGGGCGACACAAAAGTTTTTTCTGCATCGCAGTAAATCTTTTGGAGCTGCAAGACGTTGAAGCGGTTATGAATAAGCTGTCTGCCCGGACATGCTCTGACAACCTGACGCCAACAGAAAGGGCCGCAGTGGCGGCAGAGCTGTTTCAATCTGTCGCCGAGCAAAAAGCCGTTAAGTTAAAGCTGAATAAAAAGGCTGTGAAGAAGCGGCGTTCGGAATCATTAAAATAACCCCTTGCGTGTTTGCGGTATACTGCCGGGTTTCAGAATATATTCAGGACGTGCATCCTCCCCTTTTTCTCATAGAACGTTACATTTCAGATTTAAAACCCGCTGGATGATTTTATCGATTAAAAACTCAAATATGTTGTAGCTCAGGCTTATTTGCTGCTTATGTCAAGAAAACGGTTTGACTTTATGCCATAGCCGATCTAAAATAAATTTATGTAAAACAAAAGGAGACTGATTTTCTATGACACGTGAACAAGCCTGGGGTCTTTTGACGCAATATAATAAGGAGCCCTTTCATTTAAAGCACGCCGTTACGCTTGAGGGGGTCATGCGTTATTTTGCCGATCAGCTTGGACACGCCGATGAGGCGGAGCTGTGGGCAATAGTCGGCCTCTTGCACGATCTGGATTTTGAGCAATTCCCCGAGGAGCATTGCGTCAAGCAGCAGCAGCTGATGCGAGAGGTTGGTGTTGACGATGTGATTATTCGCGCCACCGCCAGTCACGGCTGGCCGCGTGTGGATATTGAGCCGCTGAGCGCTATGGAAAAAGTGCTGTACGCCACCGACGAGCTCACCGGCCTGATCGGCGCTGTCGCGCTGATGCGTCCTTCTAAAAGCGTGCAGGATATGGAGCTGAAATCGGTCAAAAAGAAGTTTAAAACCCCAGCGTTTGCGGCGGGCTGTTCCCGCGAGGTTATCGAAAAAGGGGCACAGCTGCTCGGCTGGGAGCTTGATACGCTGATTTCACAAACCATTCTGGCTATGAGAACCTGTGAAGAAGCAGCAAATCAATTTAACGCCTAAACCAGGCGTTAAAAAGGCGGCAAAGGATGACCTTTGCCGCCTTCTTATTTATCGCGTTAATGTAATGAGATTCGACATATTTCGTTGTTTTTTTACAAAATAGCGCCAAATTATGAACGGATAAATCAACTTTTTCTACAAATTTTGTGGAACAACGCAGTTTATTCCATAACTACAAAATGTTATAATTATTGATGGAACATTAATAGAGTAGAAATATTCTGAGAAAGGAAGACCACTTTGAAGAACATTTCGCCGGTATACGAATGTATATTCACTGCAAATGACCAGGAGTCTAGCCTGCTGCTAACCAGCGCCACCAAAGCCTTTTTGCGCGTTATGGGCATCAATCCGAATGCGTTAGGACTGCCGCTTGAAAAAACCGTATCAGAACAAACAGCTACCTGGATCTATCAGGCCTTTACACATATCCGGGAGGGGAACGAGTGTATTCGAGACCTGCGTGAAATTCAGGGTAGTTTATGGAGTTATTCTATTTCGTACGACCGCCCCCTGCTGACCATGACACTGTTGCCTATTTGGGATGTGGACGAAGCCACTCGAGCCTATAGCGCGAACAATCTGGTCAACATGCCGCTGAATAAATTCTGCAACTGCTTTTACGACTCCATTTTGTTGAGTCTCGGCCAAGACGACTATCGCGTATCAAGCATCAGCCCCGCCTTTTCGCAATTGATGGGGATCAATCTCGGCGACCCGATCGGCAATCTGTTCTCTTGCATGCAAATTGTGTGTGCCGACAAGCTCATCAAGCGCTCAATGAGCCTTAATAAAATCAGCTATTTTATGGATGTCTGCGTACGGGATAAAAAGACCTACCATCTGTTGATCATGCTGGTGCCCTTAAACCATTATGAAAAGCATCTGTTGGTCGGGCTGCATCTATTGGAAGCGCAGGACTATTATCAGATGATGAAATCGGTCAACGTCAACCCAACGCCAATCTGCGAAGCGGGAAATATCGGCGTGGCGATTCTTAAAACAGAAAACGACCGATTCAAAAGGCTGATAAACGCAAATCCATGCTTTAACCAACTGGTTTATTCACATGAGGATTTTGAGTTTCTGCGTACCAAAATTATTCCGAGCTGCTGCGCGAAGCAAAGCATCTTGACCATTGCGCACCGTTTAGGGAACCTCGACTGCCTGCTCGCCGCTATTCCAACGATGAACTCCAATCAGATGTTTTTGTTAGTCATGCCTACCACCGGCCCACAACTGTCAATACAAAACCTCGCCGACCGGCTGACCAAGCGCGAATTGGAGATCGCCTGCCATATTGTCAACGGGAATTCCATCAAAGGCATCTCGGCCGATTGTGGCATCACCGAGGGAACGGTTAAGAAAAACCTTTCGAACATCTATGGCAAGCTACAGATCAATAACCGCGTCGAGCTCGTCCGGCTGATTCTCGCCGGCAACGACTAGCCGATGACATCCAGCACAATGTCTTTGATATGTACGGGGTGAACGTCACGGTGCCGGAGCAGATCACAGAGGGTCTCGACAAAATGCCGGTTGGGAGAGATATCTTCAATGCAGCAAACCGACTCACCGCACCTTTCTCCCTCTTCAAATGCTCGCAGGCCAAATACGCTACAGGGGCCATAATCCTCAATGTGTCTTTCTGTACATACAATTTCATAGCAGATGATCATTTCGCTACACGCTCCTTTATTTTTAGATGCAAATCCATCATAACAAATTCTACCTATTTTTAGCTATACTAAAAAAGTTGGGTTGCCAATCAGTTTTGACAATATTAGGTACTGTTTTGTGCAACAAGAATAACCAAACGTTTATTTAACGATTTAAATTTTAGCACGACCAGCTTAAGCATTTTTTAGCTGACCGACCCTAATACATGATTCCACCTTTACGGCTATTCCGCCCGTATTGGTCTGTTTTTGGCGGATTAATTTCAAAATTATCCATATTTTATTATATTTCATCTCCTTCTACCCCGTTTTTGAATTTTATCGCACCATATAGTTCATAATTATCAAAACGTTATGGTTTTGAGCACAACATTCCCTCACCCGGACAGTCGGCATTTGCAATCATTTTCAAACGTGAAAACAAACGCTAAATATGTTACAGTTTTGTTGCCAAACCTGTCAAAATAATGGCATTATCCGGAGGCAAGCTCTGATGAGAGAGACCATTGTACACCCTCTACCGCCACTTTACGATAAAAATTCCCGCGTTTTGTTGCTGGGGACAATGCCCTCGCCCGTATCCAGACAACGCGCCTTTTATTACGCACACCCGCAAAATCGCTTTTGGCGGGTGCTGTGCGCGTTGTTTGATTGTCCTCTATACGAGGACAATCACCGCCGCCGCCAGCTATGTCTGGCCCACGGCATCGCCTTGACCGACGTTCTGAGAAGCTGCACTATTGAGGGCGCCAGCGACGCCAGCATCCAGAACGCCGTACCCAATGACCTTAACGAGATTCTCAATACCGCCGATATCAGGGCGATATTCACCACCGGGCAAACCGCGGGCAGGTTCTATCACCGCCTGTGTGAGCCTATCACCGGCAGACCCGCCATCGTGCTGCCCTCGACCAGCCCAGCCAACGCCGCGATGCGGCTTGAAACGCTGATTGAGCGCTACCGCGTCATCCTGCCCTACCTGGCCGATGAGCCAACCTGTATCTGAGACAGCACCGCGCCGATGCTGTCACTTATCACCAGCTCGGCCGCGGCATCGAGCCGCGTGGCATCGCGGTTGATCAATACGATTTTGCCCCGGGTGTAGTCGAGCAGCCCTGCCGCGGGATAAACCGCCAGGCTCGTCCCGCCGACGATGACCAGATCGGCCGCCCGCAGCGCCGCCACCGCCCGCTCAACGGTCTCGGTATCCAGCGCTTCTTCATACAGCACGACCTCGGGCTTTATGACGCCGCCGCAGCCGCAGCGGGGTACGCCGGGGCCGCGCATGGCCTCGATGCCATATGCCTCACCGCAGGTCATGCAGCGGTTGCGCAGCATCGAGCCGTGCAGCTCCAGCACATTCCTGCTGCCCGCGAGCTGATGTAATCCGTCAATATTCTGGGTAATGACCGCCGAGAGCTTACCCGCTGCCTCGAGCTCGGCGAGTTTATTATGCGCCGCGTTTGGCTCAATGCCGCTATACAGCATGCGGGACTGGTAGAACCGGTAAAAATCTTCGGTGTGTCGCATAAAAAAGCTGTGGCTTAAAACGGTCTCGGGCGGATAGTCAAACTGCTGGCTGTAAAGCCCGTCCGCGCTGCGAAAATCGGGGATGCCGCTCTCGGTCGACACGCCTGCGCCGCCGAAAAAGACGATCCGGCTGCTCTGGTCAATCAGCCTTTGGAGCTTCTCGATGCCTTCCATGCTGCTATTCCTCCCCGATATATGCAAAGCGCGGCTGTGATATGCCGTCTTTCACAACCGTCTCCTGCCACATGGCGGCCGGGCGCACCCAGATGCCGCCCTCGCCGTACAACGCCTGATAGACGACATAAAGCGCCAGCGTTTCGCTGTGGCGCGCTGTGTAGAGCACACGGTATTCCTTCCCCTTAAAATGCCGGTAACGTCCGGCGCGGATGGTCTGTTCCATGCCGCCTGCCCCCTCATCTGTTTTATACCGAATATCGGCTGAAGATTTACGCGAAACGCGTCTATTTTGATCCGGTGTTCGGTGTTTATTTTATTGTAGCATAAACGCCGTGTCGCGCAAAGGCTGGAAGACGCCCGCGTATTGTGCTATACTGATATCATATGGGCTAAAATACAGAATCCCGACAGTCTGTTTTTGCCTTCGACGGCGTGATTTGCCGTCAAAGGCGGGGCAGCCCTTGTTTTTTGCGTTTTTAGTACAATAAGCGTTGTAAAAATTTATTCTATGAACCGGAGTGACACCATGCCTGTGAAAAAGCTGTTCCAAGAAAACCCGTACCAAGCCGAATTTTCGGCGACGGTGCGCTCCTGCGTACCGCAAGGAGACTATTTTGCCGTCGCGCTTGACGCCACCTGCTTTTATCCCGAGGGGGGCGGACAGCCTGCCGATACTGGTACGCTGGGAAATGCCAAGGTACTGGACGTGCATGAAAAGGATGAAGCCATTTTGCATACCACCGACACAGCGCTGATAGTGGGCGAAACGGTTGTCGGAAAAATCGACTGGCCGCGCCGCTTTTCACTGATGCAGCACCACACCGGCGAACATATCGTCTCAGGGCTGGTCCACCGGCTGTTTAAGCTTGATAATGTCGGCTTTCATATGGGCAGCGCGATGGTCACCGTCGATTTTAACGGCGTGCTCTCAGCCGAGCAACTGGCCGCCGTCGAGACACAGGCCAACCGCATGGTCTTCGCCGACATCCCGGTGCAGGAACACTATCCCGACGCGCTGGCGCTGGCAGCGCTCGATTACCGCAGCAAAAAGGCGCTGTCCGGCGAGGTGCGCATCGTCACGGTGCCGGGGGCCGACTGCTGCGCCTGCTGCGGCACCCATGTAGCCAAAACCGGTGAAATCGGGCTGATCAAACTACTCTCTCCCCAGCGTTATAAGGGTGGCACCCGGGTGGGACTGCTGTGCGGCGAGCGAGCGTTGGCCGACTACCGCCAGAAGGATGCCTCGGTGGCGGACATCTCGCATTTGCTTTCGGCCAAGCCCCCAGAGGTTGCCGAGGCAGTGCAGCGGATTCTGGACGACAACGACGCGCTGAAGACCGAGCTGGCCGCGGTCAAAGACAAGCTGTTTGCCCTGCGCCTCGAATCGGTCGACCGGGGCGACGGGTTTATTGCGCTGTTTGAAGAGGGGCTATCCTCCAATGAGCTGCGCCGGTTTTGCCTGCGGCTGACCGAGCGCCGTACCGGCCCCAGCCTGCTGCTGTGCGGCGACGATGAAAACGGCTATCGCTACGCGCTCGGCATCGCCAACGGGGATGCACGGTTGCTTTCAACGGCGCTGCATCAGGCGCTGGGCGGCAAGGGCGGCGGCAACGCGCAGCTGACACAGGGCACCCTTACGGCGAACCGCGCCCGTATTTCGGAATATATTTCCACAAAGTAGTTTTTATGGA
>DALYYK010000169.1:0-6149 GCA_031983305.1 Candidatus Fimivivens sp.
GGGCGTGTTCGTCTCCAAGCTGCTGCTTAAGTCGGTCTCACGCTTCAGCGCCCTGCGTAATCCCGCGCTGTACGGAGGTAAAAACTGATGAAAAAGTGGAATATTCGCTTTTACGAGCACCGCAAAATCTATTTTGGCCTGTCGATCGCGCTGATTGTCATCATGCTGGCCGGCGCCGTGCTGTTCGGCGTTGATTTGGACATCCAGTTCAAGGGCGGCGCGCTCATCACCTATTCCTATACGGGCGACATTGATCAGGCCGAGTTCCAGCAGACGGTTGAGTCGGTCTTAAACCAGAAGATTTCGTTACAGAAATCCACCGATATCGCGACCGGTACCGAGAACTTTGTCATCTCGCTGCCCACGAGCGAGGGTCTCAACGCCGACAAGCAGGCCGAGCTGGCGACAGCCCTGACCGGCAAGTACAAGGACTATAACCTTGTCACCGCTTCGATCAGCGTCATCAGCCCGACGATCGGTAAGGAGTTTTTGATCAAGAGCCTCACGGCTGTGGCGTTTGCGTCGCTGCTCATGGTGCTTTATATCAGCCTGCGGTTTAAAAAGATCGGCGGCTGGTCGGCGGGCATTACCGCGGTAGTTGCGCTGGTTCATGACCTGCTCATGGTCTTTGCGGTGTTTGTATTGTTTAGAATTTCGATTAACGCGAACTTCATCGCGGTGTGCCTGACCATTCTGGGCTATTCGCTTAACGACACCATCGTCATCTACGATCGCGTGCGTGAGAATAAGCGCATTTATGGCAGCACCATGCCGATTGAAGAGCTGATGGATCTGAGCCTGAACCAGTCGTTCACCCGCTCGCTGATGACCAGCATCACGACGGTCTGCTCGATGGTCGTCGTTTCGATCGTCGCCTATCTATACAATGTCACCTCGATTCTGTCCTTTTCTGTCCCGATGATCATCGGTATGGTCTCGGGCTGCTATTCTTCGCTGTGCATCGCCACGCTGCTGTGGGTGATCTGGCAGAAGAAAAAAACGGCTTAACGCGTCTATCATTCCATAAAAACTGCCCTAATATTTTTAGGTCGATTTTTGTGAGGTAGCGAAAAAAATCGGCAGGGCTGCGTTGGATTTTCTCGCAGCTCTGCCGATTTGTTGTCGGCGCTGTCGCGTTTTGCCGACCGGGGGCCACCGTAGCAAGAACATCCCTATGCGCATAAGCTAACATGAAAAGCTTTATGTTCGGAGGGATGAAATTGTCTTGGTTTGCTTCGCTGTCCCCGGTCTACCAGGGACTTTTAGCGACGCTGTTTACATACGGCGTCACGGCGCTCGGCGCGTCGCTGGTCTTCTTTTTTAAATCGGTGAACCAAAAAGTGCTCGATATGATGATGGGCTTTGCCGCCGGCGTTATGATCGCCGCGTCGTTCTGGTCACTGCTGTCACCGGCTATTGAGCTAGCCACCGAGTTAGGCCGCAACGCTTGGCTGACGGCGGCCATCGGCTTTGCAGCGGGTGGCGCATTTGTCGTTTTGTCGGATGTATTTTTATCCAGGGCACGTTTTGCCAATCAGAATGAGGGCAAAGTACGACGCTCGATCCTCATTACTTCGGCGGTTACGTTGCATAATATACCCGAGGGGTTGGCGGTTGGCGTGGCGTTTGGCAGCGTGGCGCTCGGCATTGAGGGCACCTCGTTGCTCACGGCGATGATGCTGGCGCTGGGTATCGGGCTGCAAAACTTCCCCGAGGGTACCTGCGTCGCCATGCCGCTGCGCCGGGACGGCGCCAGCCGTCTCAAGAGCTTTATGGTGGGGCAGGCTTCCGGCATGGTGGAGCCGATCGCGGGTGTGCTGGGGGTGCTTTATGCGCTTGCCATGCGCTCGGCGCTGCCGATTACGCTGGCCTTTTCGGCGGGGGCAATGATTTCGGTCGTCTGCTCCGAGTTGATTCCCGAATCGTTTAAGGATAATAAGCAGCTTGCAACGGTTGGCGTACTGACCGGCTTTATTGTGATGATGGTGCTCGACGTGGCGTTGGGCTGATTCTATATTCTATTAAAAAGCGGCTATCTCGACGGTGGATTTTACGCCCTGCTGACGTCTGGTCGCGGGCGGGCGTTCGTTCGCTTTCCGCATCATCTTCACAGGACATAATCTGCACGCCTATCTATCCACTTTTTAACGGAATACCAGTATAAATCGCATACAGGAATCTGAAAGGGAGAATGACTATGAAAACAGGGGTATCGACGTCCTGCCTGTTTCCGATGCTGACCGAAGAAGCGCTGCTTGCGCTGACCGGCATGGGGATTCACACGGTGGAGGTATTTTTGAATTCTCCCTCAGAAAATACACCGGAATTTGCTAACAGGCTCAACCGCATTGCCGGTGCAGCCGAAACTCAGATCGTCTCGGTGCACCCCTATTCCTCCGAGGCCGAGGGCGTCAGCTTTTTTAGCAGCTACGCCCGGCGCTTTGACGACGAGGCCGAGGGCTACCGTCGGTATTTTGAGTTTTGCAATCTTGTCGGCGCACAACTTTTGGTGTTCCACGGCGCGCGCAGCTTTATGCCGCTTGAGCCGGACTTCTATTTTGAACGTTTTGTTCGCTTGCGCGACATTGCCCGCGGCTTTGGCGTGCGGCTGTGCCAAGAAAATGTGGCGCGCTGCCACAGCGGCGCGCCGCGGTTTATCAAAAGCATGGCGCGTGCCATACCCGACGTCGATTTTGTACTGGATGTCAAGCAGGCGGTGCGCGCGGGCGTAACGCCCTTTGAGATGCTCGACGCCATGGGCCCGCGACTGGCGCACCTGCATTTGAGCGACCACTGCCGCGGCTGCGACTGTCTGGCGTTGGGTGAGGGCGACTTTGACCTCACCGAACTCGTCGCACGGCTCAAGTCAAGTGGCTATGAGGGTGCGGCGCTGGTCGAGCTCTACAGCTGGAATTTTGCCCGAAAAGAGCAGCTTGCCGAGTGCCTGCGGCTGCTCGACGGTTTGTTGTGTGATAAATGATGAGCGATGTGCGCCGCGGCAAACCTTTGATCCTATGTGATATCTGATCTGGTCGGGATCGAGCTGCTGCCAGTCCGGCGTCTTTAAAGGCCAAAAAAGTAGTGACATGTGCTGAAAAGGCCTCGGTACAGGCAAATAGCGCAGAAATACAGCGTGCTTTCAGCCATTTTGACGTGACGGCTTATGTTGCCGGGCGCATTGCTCAAGGCTTCGGGTTTTAAAAAATGCCACTGATTTTTTGCCGGGTAAAAATCCGCCGCTGCTGTGATTGACCCTTAAACGCGTTATCACTATTAAACAAAACCGGCGACATAAACTGCCGACGCACGGCAAAAAAACCGACCGGCGCTGTCAAACGTCGACGGGCGGCGCAGAAAAGGCCAAGTGGCTGTCGAATTGATAGTATTTCCAATTTGTGGTTTTTGGGATAAAATGGACAAAACCGCAAGGAGGATTAAAGAATGACGCCATTGGAGCTATTTCTCGTCAAAAATCTGCCGTTGACCTATCATGTGACCTTTACGGTCGTGCGCAACGCAAAGGGCGCGTCGATTGTGGGCGGGCTTGCCGCCTGCGATGCCTGCGACCAGGTCGTGGCGATGGTGTCTGAGCTCGACTGTGACCACCGGGCGCTTGAGGCGCTGGCGCTGCGCCTTAACTGTGAGCAGCCGCCGCTCGAAACGCTTGAAGAAAACATCGCACAGACGCTCGGGCAGCATGCGGGGCATAAGGTAATATTCGCTTGAGCATTGCATTTTGTGCCGGACGTGCTATACTTTTATAAAAAGCGCCCTGCATATATGCAGCATGGTGCTGCGTTAAGGAGGTCCATTCGATGAAGTGTCCGTTTTGTTCCTACACCGAAAGCAAGGTGATCGACTCTCGCCCGGCGGACGACGGCGAACGCATTCGCCGCAGGCGCGAATGCCTCTCTTGCCAGAAGCGCTTCACCACCTATGAGGCGGTCGAGACGATTCCGATAATGGTGATGAAAAAAGACGGCGTGATGGAGCCGTTTTACCGTGACAAGCTTTTGAACAGCATGCTGCGCGCCTGCGAGAAGCGGCAGGTGTCGCTTTCGCAGATTGAGCAGGCGGTCGACGAGATTGAGACCGCGCTGCAAAACGCGATGGAGCGCGAGATTCCAACCAGCCGCATCGGCGAGCTGGCCATGCAAAAGCTCAAGGGCATCGACGAGGCGGCTTATGTGCGGTTTGCGTCGGTCTACCGTCAGTTCAAGGATATCGGCTCGTTCATGGACGAACTCAAGCTGCTGCTGAATAAAAGCAACGACGACCAATAAACATTTTGATGCACACCAAGCGCCCGCAGAATATTCTGCGGGCGCTTTTGCGTTAAAGCCCTATCACCTAAAGCTTTTATTAAACACATTTTATCTGTGATATACAGGTAAAGTAATTGACACAATTGCCAATGCGCCGAAAGCGCAGCGCCATTATCCACTTTTCCGCCTAACCTATCAAAAATTTTTTTAGAATAAATTCCTCGGGTGTATCGCTTGCGTATCCCAAAGCTGGTCGATGCGGGAATAAAGCTCCGAAAGCTCCGCGAACAGCTCTTTGCTTTCCCGTTGACCCAACCACACCTTTGAGCGGTCTAGCGCGCTTTCAAACGGATCGCAGTAGTTGCTGCCCGCAAGAGCATGGAACAGATATTTCTCATCTTGCCAGTGGCGGATCAACTGCTGCATGGCCGTGTCGGCGGCGACCGGGTCGTCGCTGTCGATGGCGGCGCGAATCTGATCGATCTCATTCTTTATTGCCGTTGTGTTTTTGTCGAGGTGGTCGACTAAAAAAACGCAGCTCACCGACATGAGCACCAAAAAAACAAGGGCAATAAAAAAACGCTTCATGTCTTTTTCTCCTTTTTAAACAAAACATACCGTGCAGAGCGATCACAGCTCATCGCAAAGACGTCTTTTTCGGATAACTGTTTTTCTTGGAGTACCTTATCGAGCCACGCGCGGTCAAGGTTGCAATATTGAAGCGCCTGTGTGTCCACCTCCCCATCGTTGATGACAAGGACCGGTGGCGACTCACACGCCAGCATAGGAATCTGAAGCGCTTCGTTAGTCACAGGGCGCTTCTCAAATTTTGGATAGACCGAAAGGCTGCCATTGGTTTCCACAATCGCAAACAACACCTCGTCGATATCAAAAATACCGTTGCCGCGCAGCAGCTCCATCACATCATCAAGCGACCAGCGCAGGTCTGAGAGCTCCTTCTGGTCAAGCTTACCGTCTCGAATAACGCAGCGCGGATGCCCCATCACAGCGCCGCGCAGCCTGCGCGATTTTAAAATCACGACCGAAAGAAGAATCTCCAGACAGGCCAATAGCCCGATGGATAAAATGCCGTTAATCATTGGCGAACCGATATTTTCAATCGGAATCGCGGCGATATTGGAGATCATAATAGTGGTAGCCAGCTCAGAGGGCTGAAGCTCGCCAAGCTGTCGTTTGCCCATAAAGCGCAGCGCGATTGATACCGCCAAAAAAAGTATCAATGTACGCCAAAGAGAAATGAACATACAAAACGCCCCATTTAAAATTTTATCGTTGTGTCGACGGCCTGTTAAAAAGCACAATAGCTTAACAAACAGATTTTTGCCGCGACGGCAATTTGCCGTTCTCGAGTTCTGAGATGTAAAAGCGAGGTTTAAAAATCTGTTCGCAAAAGATATATTAATTTTTTTATCGGATATCGACATTAAATATAGTTTGCCTTTTTGGCGCATAATAAAATCGTCTGAAACGATGCAACGCGTGCCAAATATTGGCCTTTTTTATTGCCGCATCTGCTTTTCCGCCAAAAGCAACGGTTCACGAACCGAATCGATTGGAAGCAGACACAGTCGTTGCCTTGGCGTCAACTTTTTGCCGCTGTTAATCGCACCGTTGCCTGACATGATATAAGGGAGGACAAAATACTTTGTTCTCAAACAGCACAGGCAAAGGAGGTGTAACGGTGTGATGAAGAGGATTTTTAAGGTGTCGGCGACCATTGTGTCGGTCGTCATGCTCGGGTTGCTGGCGGTTTTACTCTGTCTGCAAACGATGCTGCCCGATCGCTATTACGTTGCGCAGGGCGAAAGATTTTCGCTCAACGGCGGCTGGCTGGGTATCAAGAGCAGCGGATGGGTCGCTGAC
>DALYYK010000170.1:0-535 GCA_031983305.1 Candidatus Fimivivens sp.
CCTTGATTCTGTGATGATGGACGATTGCGACGCTGCGTTTCGCGCAGCTAACCAGCTTCTTGAGCTTGGGCATAGACGCATCGCTCTGATTAACGGCAACAAGGATGTCGCCAGCGCAATTAACGCCAATATGGGCTACCATATGGCGTTAAAAGAAATCGGGGTAAAAGAGGATGATATTTATAACGTCAATGTCGTCCGGGAAATGGCTTTTCAAACGGGCCTTAAAATTCAAACAGAAAAGCCGGATGTAACCGCCGTTATCTGCCTTACGCAGGAGCAGGCCATCGGTTTTTTAGATTCATGTCTGGCAAACAAGAAGCAAATTCCCAGGGATTACAGCGTTTTTTCGCTCGAAGCAACCACTCGGATGTTTATGGGTGGGTTTATGTTTGATACCATCGGGGTCTCGCAGGAGTTGCTGGGCAATACGGCGGTGAAAAAAATGCTGGCGCGCCTTAACGAGGCGCGGTCCAACAAGGCGCCTGACAGCGCGCAGGAGCAGTACAGTCGTACGGTTTTAATGCCGATCTAT
>DALYYK010000170.1:545-6147 GCA_031983305.1 Candidatus Fimivivens sp.
ATAGGGGCGCGTAAATCGCCGCCCCCAGATTAATATTCCGCGCAAAGCTTGACCAACCGACGCAAAATTTTAAATCGTAAAACCATCACCAAATACACCCCAATTAAAAGGAGCGCTGGCCCTATGGATCGCCGCTATTTAAAAGGTACCCTTCTTGTCATTATTTCTGCCTTAATTTACGGCAGCATGCCTATTATTGCCAAAATGATCTATCGTCACGGGGTCAATGCCATAACACTGGTGTTTTTTCGCAACATTTTTGGTATTATCCCGTTGTATTTATGGATGAAGAAGCGGGGCGAAGGCATCGCCCTCACCCGGGCGCAGATTTTTCCGATTTTGCTGATTTCGCTGTTCGGCGGCATTCTGACCCCCTCGCTGCTTTTTGCCTCCTACCCTTATGTCGCCTCCGGCACTGCTACGACCGTACACTTTATCTATCCGGTGTTCGTGCTGCTGGGGTGTACCCTTTTCTTTAAGGAGCCGCTCGATTGGGTTAAGGGCGTTTGCGTCCTTCTTTGCACCGCGGGTGTGTTTTGCTTTTACACACCCGGGGCGCAGGCCGAATTTCTCGGACTGGCCTTCGCCTTTACCTCGGGCGTCACCTTTGCCGTTTATGTCGTCGGCCTCAGCTATTCGGTACAACTCAAGGAGATCAGCGCCATTCAGCTTTGCTTCTATATGTCGTCGGTCTGCGCCTTTGTAACGCTGATTTATATGCTGGCGACCAACAGTCTGACGCCGCCCGATTCTTTAGAGGGGTGGCTGCTCTGCTTACTCTTTTCCTTCTCGGTCACGCTGGTGGCGACGGTTTGCTTTCAGGCCGGTACCTTTATCGTGGGTTCTCAGCGGGCGGCTATTCTCTCGACCTTTGAACCTATTGCCAGTATCGTCATTGGCGTCGCCGTGCTGTGCGAGCCCTTCGGCTGGATGACGGCGCTTGGATCGGCGCTGATTTTAGGCGCGGTTTTGTTGCTGACCGTCTGGGATATGAAAAGGCAAAGGCTGCAAACAACAAAAGAAATATAAAAAGCGGCGTTTCTATGGCGCGCAGTCTGGATTTATAAATACGCCATGCTCTAAGCTGGCGGCAAGGGCTTGGAACAGCCCTTGTCGCGCCCGGCTTTGGCTTGTATGCGCGCCCTGCATGCGAAGACTCGCGGTTCTTTGTCAGTTTGCGGCCCAGCCGGGCCGCTTTCTTTTTCACGCTTCAATTGCAAGCCCTGCTGCAGCCCATTATCTGTTTCGTATGAATAAAAGAAAGACCTCCGCCTGATCCTGCAAAAAGCGGTGCGCCGGCGGTCAGCTCAAGCCGCCCCTCGGCGTTTAGCTGTTTTGTGGCGCCGGATATTATGAGGCGCGGCGCGTTTATCACCTTCATATTAGGCAGGGTGATCAACGTCGCCAGATGATTATGAGGGCACGCCGCAGTCAGTGTGCCGGGGTGATACGGCTGATAACGACCGGCGTTTCCCAAAGCGGCATCAGTTCTTCTTGACGCGGTGACCTTGAGCGCCAAGCCAGGAATATACCCTTTTAGAGCTGACGCATACCACTAGTTCAACTGGTGGTTTTCATCTTTTGTGCTTGGAGGGTAGAATAGTTTCGCTTTGGCCTTAGCCTTGACTATGGCCAAACAATTTAGGAAGAATAGGCACAATCTTTGCGGCATACAAGCAGGTCAGCTTATCAATTTAGCGCTTGTATGCGGTTGAACTTAAGGGTTTGAATAATAAGTTCAAACACGATATTTTGGGCCTCACCACGCGTTGTCGCCCGAGGCTAAGCGTCAGCTTGCCTGCGTCCTCTGCCTATGAGTCACAAATTGTTCTTGCCAATCCTGTATCTATTGGTAAATTCTTTGACTATATGCGCAAACGTCCGACGGGGTAAAACCTCGTCGGACGTTTTTAGTGCGTGCGTGTACCCTTGTCAGGGCAAATATCCTGCCTGCCGCTTTTTGTGTTCAATTCTAAAAGCCCTGAGAGCAACTGCGATTTACCATCAACCTGAAAGACCGTTGCAGCTACTTCAAAGGTCCCGTCTGCGGCGATCATAAAAGATATGTACCTGACAGCACATGCGCCTGCGCTATGCGTGGAATAAGGTTGACGGCTCGGCTCTATCTATGTTATCTTTTGCATGTAAAAATTGTTTTCACCATTTTGACTGACATTTAGACAGTTTAGCAAAATAAAAAGTACCAATTTGAATTTATATACAAAGTTGATGAGAAAGCCTTGGATATTGATAAATACTGCTAAAATTACTTGACAATCCCAATCTACAATTATATAATCTACAGCAGTGCCGTTGTTAGCAATTTGCTATATTGTTAATCGTCTGATGATATGATATATTTTGAATCATCCATACGGCTGGCATTACATCAAGAAAGGTCTAAATCTATGCAAAAGATAGAACGCGTTAACGCCACGATGCAGGTGGTCAATTCAATAAAATATAAGATACAATCCGGCGAGCTCAAGACCGGTGATAAGCTTCCTAAAGAAGCGGATATGGCTCAGGAGATCGGCGTTGGAAGATCGTCCTTGCGTGAGGGAATCAAGATATTGACCGCTTACGGAGTGGTGGAGTCGCGTCAGGGCGAGGGCACGTTTATCGTAGATAATACGGCTAAAAACTTCTTTGAGTTTATGGGCTTTTTTTCTAACAGAGAAAATATGGCTTATTTCTTGGAGCTCAGACGCGTCATTGAAATCGGCAATATTGTCACGGTGTATGATAAAATTCCTGAGGAGCTCATTCATGTGTTGGAAAAAAAGGTGGAGGTTCTGGCCGGCAACCATCATGTGGAGGATTATGTTGCGGCGGATCGCGATTTTCACACGCTGTTGATTTCTTACAATAAAAATCCGATGATCATTCAGATCAATAATATGATCGCATATCTAAGAGAGGATTTATTATTTAAATTATTTTGCAATAAGGCCATCGTCGAAGATGCTTATAAGGCCCACTCAAAGATTTTAGCGGCTATAAAAATGCGCAATTTAAATATGTGCCTGTCGGCAGTTAGAGCTCACATTGATACGACGGCGGAGCATATGAACAGTATTTACGACGGCCAGCGGTAATAACCAGCGCCCATCAATTCTGCAAAGCTATTGCAGAATTGAATAGGTCTGATGATAAGATGTAATTAATAGATAAAATATATAAACTTACGGGGCAGTGTTGTTGGAATTTACTATAAATCAAAATTTGGTCATAAATGATACAGGCTTTTATTGAGGCTTTAATTCGCTCAATCATATTTTTAATGGAAAAAGAAAGGAGGGCCTGACAGGTTCATCTTTATGTGGAATATGCGGGCGAACTAAACAATTCATAAATTCTATTAAAAGCGGCAATTATGGAAAGGAAGACAGAGAATGAAAAAAATGTTGAATCGAAAATTAGCAATAAGCATCCTTGCGGCCATACTGGCTTGTTTTTTAGTGGCATGCGGCAGCTCGACCAGTTCGGCTCCCTCAGCCGGTAATTCCGGCAGCACGCCCGGCAGCGTGCCCGCGTCCGTGCCGTCAAACGATAAAGTCTATACCTTTAAATGGGCACACTCCTCGTCGACGAACGACCGTCTGGCGCTTGCGACCGAGAGAATGATCAAAGAGCTTTCTGAAGCTTCCAACGGTAGAATTGTTCTCGAGCACTATCCCGCTTCTCAGTTGGGCGCCGAGAGAGAAATTCTTGAAGGCATTGTTCTGGGTACCGTCGATTTCGGCGTTATTTCCAGCGGTGTTGTCACCAATTTCAGCAAGGGCATATATGTCACCTCGCTGCCGTACCAGATCGACCAGCGCGAGATAGGCTGGAAGGTTTATGACGGTGAATTTGGCCAGATGCTGGGTAAAAAGACCGAAGAGGATGTGGGCTGGAAGTTCCTTGGTTGGGCTGAAAACAGTCTGAGAATGTTCTCGAATTCCAAGCGGGAAATCAAGGTTCCCAGCGACTTAAAAGGTCTGAAGATCAGAACACAAGAAAATGATATTCACATGAAAATTGTCAACGATCTGGGCGGATCGGCCACACCCGTCGCGTTTTCAGAGCTTTACACAGCTTTACAACAGGGTACCGTTGACGGTCAGGAAAACGGCATTGCGCTGACCTATTCGATGGGCTTTAACGAAATCGTCAAGTACATGACCAACCTGCCGCACATCTATGATCCTTACATCGTTGTCATGAGTAACGACGCGTGGAACAGTCTGCCGGCGGATCTTCAGCCTCTCGTGCAGGAATATGCGGCGAAGTTCTGCCAATACGAGCGTGAGCTCAACGCGCAGAACGACGCGGAATATCTCGAGACCATGAAGAAGGAGACCGGCCTTCAGGTCTATACCCCCACCGAGGATCAGAAGAAGCTGTTTATTGAAGCGACCGCGGGCGTTGAAAGCATGATCCGTGAAAAGGTCGGCAACGAGCTGGTGGATGCTTATCTGAAGGCGGTCAAAGAGGCCAAGGCCAAGTAACATAAAGCAAACGAAGGTAACCCGTAAGATGCCCTTTTAGCGGTTAAGTGGAACACGCCGCACGATTCTGTACGGCGTGTTCCGGGCAAAAGATATGTTCTCATAAGGAGTTACTGATCATGAAACATGTAATAGATTTCATCGACAACACCAAATTCACTAAATTCTGCGCCAGCATATTAATGATGTGCATGGCGGTTATTATGACGATGAACGTCATCTTGCGCTACATATTCGGCTTTTCCTTCAACTGGGGCGACGAAATACTGCGCTATATGTGCGTGTATATGTCTTTCTTCGGCGTGGCCGCAGGGTGGCGGTACGGCACCCATATCGGCGTGACGATCTTTGTTGAAAAATTATTCCCCGAAAAGAGCCGGAAATTTTTCAGACTTGCGGCCGACCTGATCTCGTTGACCTTCATGGCACTGATTACATATTACGGCTATATTCTTGTAGAAAAGGTATCCAGAAGCAATCAGGCCTCGGCCGCGCTGCGCGTCCCCATGTATTTGATCTATAGCATCATTCCGTTATGCGCCGTCTTTTCGATTATTCAGATTCTGCTTCAGATTTTTAAGCATAAGTCTTATCTCGTCCCGCGTGAGTAAAGAGAATTCGCTCTTTATTAAATCTACTGATATAGGTGATAATTATGGTAGCGACGCTTTTTGTTTCATTGATTCTGCTGATGTTTATCGGCGTACCCATCGCGGTAAGCATCGGATTTTCTGCGCTGGCGGCCATCGCTGCGGGTGGTAATATCGCGCAGATGTTTCTGGTTGCGCAAAAGATGGTCACCGCGATCGATTCCACAACGCTTTTGGCCATTCCACTGTTTGTTTTCGCGGGCGTTATCATGGGCAAGGGCGGCATCTCCAAACAGATTGTCGATCTGAGCTACGAGACCTTCGGCTGGATTCCCGGTTCGCTCGGCATTGTGACGGTGGTCGCCTGCATGTTCTTCGCCGCCATATCGGGCTCGGCGCCCGCCACTGTTGCGGCCATTGGCGGCATTATGATTCCCGCGATGATCGACGACGGTTATCCTGCCGGATTTGCCGCCGCGGTGTCGGCCAGCGCCGGTATTATCGGCTGCATCATCCCGC
>DALYYK010000171.1:0-6143 GCA_031983305.1 Candidatus Fimivivens sp.
CCAAGATTTATTTTATCGCCTGAATGTGGTGCCGGTCCACATTCCGCCGCTGCGCGAGCGCGGCGGGGATATCATGCTGCTGGCCAACGCGTTTTTAAAGCGTTACTGCAACGTTTATCAAAAGGATATCGGGGGCTTTACCGATTCCTGCGCGCAGCTTTTGCAGCGGTATGACTTTCCCGGCAATATTCGCGAGCTGCGCAACATCGTGGAATATGCGGTGCTGTTCGAGCGCGGGCGGCAGGTTACGGTCGAATGCATTACTGAGAAGATATCCGATCCCGAGAAAAATGTGCTGACGCTTGCCGAGCAGCTGCGGGCGTTTGAGCAGACTGTCATTGAGCGCGCGCTGTTGCACACGGGCGATTCGCTGCGCGCCAAAAAAGAGGTTGCGCAGCAGTTGGGCATCAGCCTGACCACCCTTTACCGCAAGATGGGGCTGCCCGAAGAGGGCGCATAGCGCGCGGTTTATAATTCATCCGCCGGGCTAGATAAATCAAAACCACCAGTTGAACTGGTGGTTTGCACAAGCTCTCGAAAGGCATCTTACCGGCGGCGTCTCAAGATGCATTGAATATTCTATCAAGCGCATCGCTTGCCCTGCCACTGGTAAACCAGTCATTTTCTCATAGTTCGCAGCTTTGTGCCACTCAAATGGATTGTCATTCGCTTCGCTCAACGCTGTTAGCTAAAGCTTTTTTAGTCTCACCAGCAGAGCCGGTGGTTGCTTTTATCTAAACGAAAGGGCCGCAAGCGCGCATACAGCGCGCTTGCGGCCTCTGTTTATACTTTATAAAAGCATGTGGAATGAAGCTTGTATGCCGATGGCGCTTATCCTATTTGCAAAACCGCGTCAGCGTCACAATGGAGAGCCACACCAGCACAATGACGAGGAAAACGCCGCCGAGTCCCTTGCCAGCCAGCGGCAGCACATCGATTAAAGCCTGTACATTCATTTTTATGCCCTCCTTATCGCGCGATGAGGCTCAAAATCATACCGCCCGCAATGACCGAGGCAATCTGCCCCGAGACGTTTGCGCCGATGGCATGCATGAGCAAAAAGTTCTGGTTATCCTCCTGCTGGCCCATCTTGTGGATGACACGCGCCGACATCGGGAACGCGCTGATGCCCGCCGCGCCGATCATGGGGTTGATCTTCTCCTTCAGGAAGAGGTTGAGCAGCTTGGCAAACAACACGCCGCCCACCGTATCAAAGATAAAGGCGATAAGGCCAAGGCCCAGAATCATCAGCGTTTCTTTGGTGACAAACAGGTCTGCGCGCATCTTGGAGGCGACGGTCAGACCCAAAAACAGCGTAATCAGATTGGCCAGCACATCCTGCGCTGTCTGCGACAGGCTGCCGAGCACGCCGCATTCGCGCACCAGATTGCCGAACATCAAAAAGCCGATAAGCGCGACCGAGCGGGGCGCCGCGATGCCCGCGATGATGGTGACGATGATCGGGAACAGAATCTTTACCCGCTGCGAGACGCTGTCGGGCGTATACTGCATGCGGATGCGCCGCTCAGACTTGGTTGTGATGACGCGGATGATCGGCGGCTGTACAATCGGTACCAGCGCCATATAGGAATAAGCGGCCACCATGATCGCGCCGATATAGTTGCTTTTAAAGAAGTTTGCCACGACGATGGCCGTCGGGCCGTCAGCCGCACCGATGATGCCGATCGAGGCGGCGTCCTTAAGATCAAAGCCCAGCAGTACGGCGAGGCCCAGCGTAAAAAAGATGCCAAATTGCGCCGCCGCGCCGAACAAGAGCATCTTGGGGTTTGAGAGCAGCGGCCCGAAGTCGATCATCGCGCCGATGCCGATGAACAGCAGCAGCGGAAACAGCTCGTTGGCAATGCCCGCGCGGAACAGCACATCGATTGCGCCTTCCTCAAGCTCGCCGTTATAAAGCTGATCGATAACGCCCGAAAAGGGGAGGTTGACTAAAATGGCGCCAAAGCCCATCGGCAGCAGTAGCGTGGGCTCCATGCCCTTTTTTATGGCGAGATAGATGAGAAGACCGCCGATGATCCACATGACAATTTGCTGTGGCGTAACCGCAAGTAGATTCTCTAAGATGAGCATGACAATTCCTCTTTCCACAGATTTGTTCTGCTTGTAACGACAAAAAAGACTTTTGCCACCACACGCGACAAAAGTCTTGCTTTTTAATTCGTGCGCGGAAGGCATTCCTTCGTACTGACGCGTCACGCAACACCAAAACGGTGCAAGCTACTCCCTTTTATTTGATATAGTATAGCTTCATATGGTGAAAATGTCAATCATATCATTGCCAGATTTTTAGAAAAAGATACAGACACCCAGCGGCCGGACATCAGTTTTAAATGTCGACGTACTGGCAGGGATGGCATTGTCCGAAATCGACTAATAGCCGCCGGCATTTTCACGAATTAATGCAATCAGACCCGCCATCTGCGGGGAGAGCCATCTGTTCTTATGGTAAAAAAGCTGACGCCAAAATTGTACAGGTTTCATATCGGTATCAATAATCGCCAGCGAGCCGTGGCGCACACTCTCATAGACAACATACACCGGCAGAAACGAAACGCCCATACCTTTGCGGATGAGATCGGTGATGATGGAGGTATTGTCAATCTGCATATATGCATCTACCAAGAGGTTCTGCGCGGCCGCTTCGCGTTCGAGCGCTTTGCGGTAAAGGCCGACCTTCTCGATCATGATGAGCGGCTCTCTAAGAATTTCCGCAAGCGGAACATTGCGCCGGCTCGCAATGGGATTGTCGGGTGCGGTAACAAAAACGACATGCTCAACCTTTGAATAAATACAGTTGCAATCCTTCTCGATGATCTTGTTATCCAACACATAGATGATGTCAAGCATGTTCTGATGCAGCATTTGTAGCAGCGTGGATGTGGACGCTGTCTTAATCTCAACCGTCACCTTTGGATATCTTGCATGATACAAAGGCAGTATGCGCTTAAAATAGGACGAAAAAAGTGACTCTAAAACGCCGATTCTAAGGTTGCCGGTGACCTCGTCGGCTGATTTTCCGATCGTCTTAATCTTTTTTTCGAGCTGTAGCATTTCATTGGCATAACCGATGAGCTGCTGGCCGACGCAGGTCAGCGTCATCCTTTTGCCGATGCGGTCAAACAGCGGTTGACCAAGCTCCTGCTCAAGTTGCTTGATCTGCATAGTTATAGTCGATTGCGCATAGCCCAGCTCATCCGCAACCTTTGTAAAGCTCTCCAGCTCCGACGCTCTTAAGAAGGTATAAAGGTTTCTCAGCTCCATAAGTGCCCCTTATGTTCAATTTTTTTGAATTAAACATTCGAATTGATTCGTTTTACAAATGCATTATAGCAAAATATACTATGCTTGTATACAGCGGGCTTTTGGTAAGTGTTAAAAAAGTCCGGGCTGCATCAAGCTTTATTGAACAGAAGGAGAGATTATGATGGGTAAAATGGATTATTTAAAGGACATGCCGATCGCGGTTCTTGGCGGGGGCGCCGTTGGCAAAACCTGCGCTGCCGACATGAAGCTGGCCGGGCGGGAGGTCAGGCTGTTTGACATGATGCCCTTTGCCGAAACAACGCTGGCCAATTTAGACAAAACCGGCATTCTGCTTGACGGTGTGCAGCGCAACCTGTTCTGCTTTGAGCGCTCGGGCAGGGCCTATTTTGACATGGTGACCAGCGATATCGGCCAGGCTGTCAAGGGCGCGGGTCTGATTGTGGTAGCAGCACCGGCTTTGGCTCACGAACCGTTTTTCCGTGCGCTGGTGCCGCATCTTGAGGATGGGCAGGTCATCCATATCTTTACCGATAACTACGCAACGCTGATTCTGCGCAGGCTGATGCGCGAGATGGGCTGCACCAAAAAGGTCATTATTGGCGGTTGGTCCTCCGCGCCCTACGGCACCCGGCTGGAGACGGTGGGCAAATTCGTTTTCCCACATGTCGGCGTCAAATACCGCGCCATTACGCTGCGCGGTGCCAGCCTGCCGATGTCCGATATCGACGACTTTATGGAATCGGCCTATCATCTGCCCTGCATCGACGCCGTGACACAGGGGGAGGGCCCTGCCGTGGGCAACACCGTGCTGGACATCGGCTTTTCCAACATCAACCCGGTCATCCATGTGCCCGCTACGATTTTAGGCGTTTCAACAATGGAAAACTGGGGCGTTATCTTCGGGGGCCACAGCAAAACGAATTACTCCATGTACAGCCACGGCCTGTGCCCCTCCATCTGCGAGGTACAGTACCAGTTCTACAATGAGGAGCTGGCGCTGGCTGGGGCAATTGGTGTGGACGCCCCCAAATACGCCTATGAATCCTTCTTCTCCCGCCGCAGCGTGCTGACGCAGGAGTATATGGGACTGGACAAGGATGGCAAGGACAACGTGGTGTTTCCGCTCGACCAGCCCTCCGACGAGGGCAACACCGGCCCGAACAGCA
Source organism: Candidatus Fimivivens sp. (assembly GCA_031983305.1). Classification (GTDB taxonomy): domain Bacteria; phylum Bacillota; class Clostridia; order Oscillospirales; family Ruminococcaceae; genus Yanshouia. Next base: position 4,452 of record DALYYK010000171.1, read on the forward strand.
TCCATCACCGCTACCTGACCGAGGACGTACCGGTCGGCTGCAAAATTTATCACGACCTTGGCGTGCAGTATGGCGTGCCCACCCCCATTATCGATTCGATGATTATTATGGCGGGCGCGATGCACAAGAAGAATTTCTTTGAAACCAGCAAATATAACCTCGCTTACCTTGGCATCGACAATATGAGCAAGGAAGAGCTGCTCGCCTACTTAAACGATGGCGTATACAGCCGCTAAAATTTAAGAGGTTATCGGGCAGGGAAGTAGCCGCTCATGCGGACTGTCCCACCCGTTTAACCCATCAGTATAGACGGAGGCTGTTATGGATTTTAATACCGATTATAAGGTGGAAAATTTTATACTGAATACGCGTTGGGAAGCGCTGCCCGAAACGATCAGAGAACGCGCTGTCCTGTGCGGCATCGACCTGATGACCGCGCTGATTCTCGGCAGCAAGGGACGGCAGTTTGCCGCGGGGCTAAAAGCGGCAGCGGTGACGGCAAAGGGTGATCTGCCGGTGCTGGGCGCGCAGGAAACCTTTAACTTTCTCGGCGCGACCATGGCCATGTCGCATGCATCAAATTCGTTCGATATTGACGACGGGCACAACATGATTAAGGGGCACCCCGGCACGTCGTTTGTCGCGGGTATTCTGGCGGCCGCTATTGAGACGAAGGCCAGCTACCGCGAGTTCCTCACCACGCTAACGGTCGCTTATGAGACGTCGATACGTTGGGCGCTGGCAATGCAAAGCCATTACGGCTACCTGCACAGCACGGGCGCCTACGGCGCATATGGCACCGCCGCCGGCGCGGCACGGCTGTTCGGGTTGGATAAAGAACAGCTTAACAACGCGCTTTCCATTGCGGATTTCCACGCGCCGATGACACCGGTCATGCGCTCGGTGGAGTATCCGTCGATGAACAAGGACGGCGTGCCTTTTGGCGCACTGACCGGCGCGATGGCGGTCATCGAAACGCTGGCAGGCAGCACCGGGCGCGGACATATTCTCGAAATGCCGGAATATCAGGCGCTTGTCGATACACTGGGACAAGAATTTGAGATGCAAAACCTCTATTTTAAGCCCTACACCTGCTGTCGCTGGGCGCACCAGCCGATAAAGGCGTGCATCGATCTGATGGCGCGGTTTGGTTTTACGTCGGAGCAGGTCGAGCGTGTGACGGTGCATACTTTTAACTCAGCGGCAAGGCTGAGCAAGCAGGAGCCCCACACCGCTGACGAGGCACAGTACAACATCGCGTGGCCGGTGGCCTCGGCGCTTGTTTTTAAGGACGTGGGCTACGAGCAGGTCTGCGAGGAAGCGCTCGATAACCCCGAGGTTCTCGCGATGATGCGGCGGCTGTCTTTTGTTGTAGATCCCGAGATAGATGCGCAGTTCCCGCAAAAGCGGTTGGCGTGGGTTGAGATTGCATTAAAGGACGGCACTATCTACAAGAGCGCGGTTTACGCGGCGCCGGGCGAGCATACCGACAATGTCGACATGGCGTGGATAACCGAAAAATTTATGCGGGTCACCCGCCCGATGCTGACCGCACAGCAGCAGGTTGAAACGCTTTATCTGTTGCGACAGGATCTTGACCTGTCTGTTGCCGAAATAGTCGAGAACATTAACCGCTTTCTTTTAGAATAATCGCTTTCTCAATTAATCCGACGAACATATTTGCCGATTTGA
>DALYYK010000172.1:0-6138 GCA_031983305.1 Candidatus Fimivivens sp.
GCATCGCACAGGCAGACAAACGAGCCAAGCAGATCGCCGCGGAGCTGGACAAAGTAGACACAGGAATCACCTGCTTTGACGAACTGACGGTGCGGCAGCTCATCGGCGCCATCAAAGTGCTGGATGAAGATAAACTGCTTATCCGTTTCAAGGATGGAACGGAAATCGAGCAGATCATGTAACGGAGGGACCGACCATGATTTATATTACAGGAGACACCCATGGTAATTTCCGCAGATTTGAAAAGGAATACTTTCCTGCAGGGCAGAGCCTGTGCCGGGATGATTATATTATTGTCTGCGGCGATTTTGGGATATGGGATGAAACACCCCAATCGAACCGGGATCTGGACTGGCTGAACAATCAGCCGTTCACCACGCTGTTTATAGACGGCAACCACGAAAACTTTGACCTGCTGAACCGTTTTCCGACCATGAAATGGAAGGGCGGCGATGTCCATCAGGTGCGGGAGCATATCCTGCACTTGATGCGCGGGCAGGTCTTTGAGATCGGCGGGATGACCTTTTTTACAATGGGCGGCGCTGCCTCCCACGATATCAGCGCAGGCATACTGGAGCCGGACGATCCCGACTTCCTGTATCGCAAGCAGGTACTGGACAGACACAGAGCGCTGTACCGTATCAACCATATTTCATGGTGGAAAGAGGAACTGCCCTGCGATGAGGAATACGAAACGGCCCTGAAGAATCTGGAGAACGCCGGCTGGCATGTGGACTGCATCCTGACCCACTGCGCTCCCGACAGCATTGCGGCACAGGTATGCCATCCCTACAAGCCGGACCGTCTGACCGGTTTCTTGGAAACGGTCAAACGCCGGTGCAGCTTCGACTATTGGTTTTTCGGGCACCACCATGACAACCGCACCATTGAGGGACGATTCATTCTGCAATGGGAGCAGATGGTGGAAATACAATGAGGAAACATATGGAGGAAAAGAGTATGATGCCGAGAGAAGCGATTGCCAAGACTGAAAGCCTCTGGTACGAGGGGAAATCCCCACAGGAAATTGTGGAGTTTCAATTATATGAAGATCGGCTGTGCATGCCTCTGGAGCTTTATCAGGAAGCGGTGGAGAAAGTGCTGGGCCGACCCGTGTTCACCCATGAATACAAAGAGCCTGAAAAGCTGATAGCCGAATATGAGGCTGTCAAGGCTGCGGACGGCAGCCAATCAAAACAGGGCCATGAGATGGCCTGATAGGAGGAATCGTGATGTTTATGGACCACAAGCAGGTACAACGTATCAAGGAGCAATACCCGCAGGGAACCCGCATCCGTTTGATTGGAATGGATGACCCCTATGCCCCCATTCTGCCCGGTACGGAGGGAACGGTGATGTTGTGGATGACATTGGAACGCTTCACTGTACATTTGACAATGGGCGCACTCTCGGCGTCATTCCAGGCGAGGACAGCTTTTCCGTGATCTCGCGCCCGGAAAAAACCGAACTGCAGGAAAGTGAATCCGAGCAGTTCGGCATGAAGATGGAATGAGGGTAAAGTAAAATGGAAGAAAAAGATTTGCGGGCGGTCTATATAGACCGCCTGAACGCTATGCTTCCGACAGTGGAGTTTGCAAAGCTGGATCACTCCTGCAATTCGGACGATTTCGGCTACGCAAAAGAGATACTGAAGCGGATGCATGACCTTTGCATTGAGGTATACGGCACGGACTATTTCGACGACTACACCTATGAAATCGTTGATCTTCCCGCTGTCATTCGAGGCCGCAACACCGGCCATATCGGGTTGGGCATCGTGACCCTTGATCTGGAGTCCTCCGGCGAGCATTGGGGAACCTTCTTTTTGACGCCGAAGGGTGTCATTGAACAAGGCGGCGAACATATCACGGCCGCTGAGTCCAAGTACCTGTCAACCGTATATATTCCTTACGAATACTGGTACACCGTCCCTGTCGAGGGGGATATTCATGTGGATTTCGACAATGTCCCGTGGAGGGTGCAGGATCTTCTGAACCATTGCTCTCCGGAACAGCCGGAAATGGAAAAAGACGGCCAGCAGGCGGATGATCCCAATTCAAATCAGCAAAACGGGCCGACTATGAATTAGAGCCGTACTTTTCCACGATTAATTTCTTAACCTACAAGGAAACGAATGGAGGAACGATATGAAGCATATTACAACAGACGAACTCCGTACCATGACAGACCGTGAGGGGCTTGTTATCCAGGGCTGTGGCGGTGACCTCTCGGAATGGGTAAAGGGCATCAATGAACTGCTGACGCAGGAGGGCATCCTGCAAAACGGCGATACGTTCAAAGATGTTTCCGTCTTTGAGCATAACGGCTGTACCAATCTGCTGTTTTCAATGGAAAATATGGATCTGGACATAGGAAAGCTCGCCATGTGGCGGCTGCAGAGCTATGCAACCTTTGGCGGCACCTGGCTGAGTGATTATCTCCCCAACCGGCTGGGTGTCGATATGAACGGGCCGCCTGTTCAAAAGGAAAAACCCGATTGCGCCCTCATCGGGCAGGACGGCAATATTTTCAATCTGATGGGCATCGCCGCCCGAACATTGAAGGAAAACGGACTTGGGGATCAGGCAAAAGAAATGCGGGAGCGGATCACCGCCAGCGGCAGCTATGACAACGCGCTCTGCATCATCGGAGAATATGTCAACATCACCTCTGTCGAAGATGCCCAGGAGCAGGACTGCGGCTTTGAAATGGAGCAAAGCTACTGATACCCTCTTAAAATATCACCGGCAGAGCTGACTCTGCCGGGTACATAATAAAACAGGCTCACAATGAGCCGGAAAGGAGAAGCCCATGAAAGCACTGAAAAATGATAGTTCCCTCTATATGGAACAGATCGCATCTGCCATAACCGCTTGCTACGAAAGCTATGACAAGCCATCCAACCAATCTCTGATGGAGCTTTATACCCTGATCGGCCGATGCATCTGCCGCCAGGGAGAAAAAGCCTTTGTCGCTCACTTGGCCGAAACCCTCGCCATCCGGTTCCCATTGCTGAAAGGCTTCTCCCTTCGCAATCTCCGCAGGATGCGTGACTTTTACCGCACCTACGCAAACGACCCGGCTCTCATGGAAAAAGCGCAGTCTCTGAGCTGGACGCAAAACGCCGTTATACTGGAGTGCTGCGAAAGCGATGAGCAGCGCTCTTTTTATATCAGACTTGCGGCAGCACAGAATCTTTCCAAGCTGGCCCTCATGAAAGCCATTCAGGAAAATGCCTTTGATATTTTATATAATGAAGAAAGTCCTGCTGAAAACACTGAACCCGATATTGCCCCAGTAAGCGATATATCGTCCAATACGGGCGTAGACACTACAGCAACCGTTGAAACGGCGTGTGCGCCGTTTGTGCCAGCGTGTGAACCGCTCCGCCAAGGAGTTGATATGCCCAGCAGAACGGGCAGCTTATCTACTGCGGTCTCCCCATGGAGAGAGGGCAACCGGCAGGCCAAACGCAAAGCAGATGACGATCCGCCTCCGCTCAGTTTCATCAATCACCATCCACCTGATCCTTCACCTCGTGTATTGTGGTTTGACAAGCTGAAACCACCGCAAAACTTTCCGTCCGGTATGCGACCTCGAATGGAAAATCTCCGGGAGCTTTTTATATGCGCAATAAAACAAAACGCCCCCGCCAAATTGACGAGGGCAGTTTTGTGCCAGAACAACTTGTGTCTTTGCACATTATTATAATCCGCAGAGCCAGGATCGAGGCTCACCGAATACAAAGCGCCTCTCTGCATTCGACACCACAAGCATATATAATTTGAAAAAGGTCAATAGATTACCCTACGGCATAATAATTGAATAAATGCTGATAATTTTGGATAAGGCCGTGAGTTGCTTATATTCGACTTTCCTGATATAATATTAAAAGTCCTTATTGGGGTCTACAGTTTATACTCAGAGGTAAAACTGCTGCTTGATTTTTTAACGGATCGTCATTTTTGCGGGGGTTCGAAAAAATCTTTTTTCCACGGTTTTCACATATTTTATGCGGTAAATGTATGTCCTACGTGAAAAACGTAGGACATACGCCGTTTTTCGGACCTTTTTGCCTCGGAAAAGGCGGTAAAAAGGAACAGCGTTTTCGTGTATGTCATCGGGGAATTTTAGGCGGTGGAGAGGATTTGAACTCACATACTGCCGGATTTAAGAGCCTTTCCCGTAGCGCTCCATTTCAAAATTAAATAATGTTTACTAAGGGGCCGAGGTTTCAGAAATGAAATCCCGGCCTTTTTGTATTTTCCCCAAAACAGAGAAAGTAGAGGTATCTTAATATGAAGCACCCCTTTTTCACCGAGCTATCTCGCGTCTTAGCGTCGCAGGCTATCGAAACCGCGCCGCCAACAGGGGATCAACTGCCCATCCTGCTAAATAGTCAGCCCGTTTGCCGGGTACAGAACAATGGCATGCTTTGCATCGCCTCAGGCGACCTGACGACGCCCGAAGCCTGTGCGCTTCGCCAAAGGGCAGCGCCCCTTTCCGAAACGGTCTATGAGTACACGGCCCTCATGAGAAAAGCGCCGCCCCTTGAGTCGGACAGCGGCAACGCCGGGTATCGCTTGCTGGTCGATTTCAATGGCGTTATACTAGCCGGCAAGGAAACGGACACCGGATACCAGTTTGCCACATGGCGGCATGACGCTATGGGCAGCGGGTATACGCAGGGAGCGTATTTCGCGGATAACTACCCCGCCGCAAAGGAAAGCTTCGTCCGCAGATCAGGGCTGATTCCCCAAAATCGCCTGCTCAATGATGCGCAACTCACCAAATTATATCTCTGCATACAGGATACCTTGGACGATAATTACGAGCTAACCGACCAACAGACCGCCTTGCTCAAAAGGACAGCCGGGCAAATTTATTCCGCGATCCCTGACTTACAGGCACAGGTGGAGCAGACAAGGCGGGAGGCACCAGAAAAACAAGCGCAAAAATTCAATATGTGGCCTTAAGAGCCGGAGAAACGAGGCGTATGCCTTCATTCTCCGGCTCCTTTTGTGTCTAGGAAAGGGAAATTATGTTAGCGTATAAAAGAAATAAAATAGAGTCCTTTCATAAGGATAACGACTCATACGGCAGCGGCGTACCGCAGCCCACCGGGCGTACCTGCGGTCCTTTCTTAAGCTGCGGCGATTGTCGCTATGCCGCCCACGGACGCACATGCTATACCGCTGAGGGAGACTGCCTGAGAACCGATATGCAGGGTATCAGCCGGAGAAAGGCGGTATAGGATGTTATTTAAGCTGACAATTCGCCATAAAACAGCCCCCAGCTACAGCACCGTTTCAATTGGCTTCCCGGCCGAGGAACCCGAGCTTCACACGCTGATGGCTCGCATCGGCGTCGGCATGACGACCGAAAAGCTGTGTCTGGTCGACGCGGTGGAGAACGATCACCACGCATTACAAGCCCTGACAGGTACGCTGGTCAATGCGGACGAGGTGCAGTACCTTGCTAGACGCATGGACGGCTTTGACAAGGATGAACTGAATACCTTTTATGCCGCGGCGGCGTATGAAAAGCTGACCGAGGTTAAAGACCTCATCAACCTTACCTTCAACCTCCATTGCTATGCGCTCGTTGCCGATTTCTCCGATATTCCCGCCATTGGCCGGAAATATGAGCTTTGCCGCAGGATGGCAATCCCGGCAGATGAGATGAGGAACACAGACTTCGCTGCCATTGGCCGAAGGCTCCTCAGCGGGTATAAAGGCGCCGTGACGCCCTATGGCGTTTTGTATCCCACCGGCAACACAGCGGAGCAGGTATACAACGGCGAGCAGTTTCCGGAATACCACTGGCGTGATGATGTGGCGACCGTTACCTTGGAATACGGCGAATATCCTCGCGGCGTTAAATACGAATATCTGTATCTGCCCTGTTGGGAGGTGGAGATCGAGAAGGCAGTAAACCGACTGGGCTTGAAGTCTGCCCATGCGTACCGCACCGATCTTGACTTCAAGGGGATGAGCGAAGAACTCTATCAGCTCTTTACGGAGGAATATCGGCTGACCGAACACCTGCATACGCTGAACAGCCTCGCAAGAAGCTATATCGGATTTGATGAGCAGTCCCGGACTGCTTTTCACGCTGTTGTTGAGATGGCGCAGCCCC
>DALYYK010000173.1:0-6132 GCA_031983305.1 Candidatus Fimivivens sp.
CTCGATAAACGCTGCCCGACGCTCCGGGGAATAGCTGCCCCGCAGCCGCCCAAGGAAGTCGATGACCTCGCCGCCGGTCATGTTGTCCCAGAGCTGCACTTCGCTGGGGACATAAGCCAAACGCCGATGCAGCGCCACCGCGTCTCTCCAAGGGTCGCCACCCAGCAGTTTGACCTCGCCCGCGTTCTTTTTCAGCAGGCCCAGCAAAATTCGGATGGTAGTAGACTTACCCGCGCCATTGGGGCCAATAAAGCCGTAGATGCCGCCCTCCGGCACCGTCAAATCGACGCCGTCCAAAGCGGTGGTTTTTCCAAACTGCTTGGTTAAGCCGCGAATCTCAATTGCAGGCATGGTTTTCCCTCCTTACTGTTTATAGAAGCATTTGCGCAATACGTCCAGATACGTATCAAAGTCCGCATTTAGGGCTTCTACGTCAATCTCTTCCACCCGTTGGTCCCCGATTCGTTCAAGCGATCGGTTGCCGTAGTTTCCCAACGCCCAGACGATCAGGTCTCGGATTTTGTCAGCGGGCACATCCTGCCGGAACAGCGCGGTATCCAGATTGCCCAGCAGACATTCGTAGCCATTATTCGTGATCCGTTCCAGCCGCTCTTTGAGCTCGGCAGCGATCTCGGGGGATTTTTCTGCCGTTAGCCGCTTGATAAACTCAAACATGGGGGGATGACGCTGGTAGACCGCGCCCTTGAGCATGGCGGCCCGGCGGTACCGGGTGAGTAAATCGCCGTCGCAGTGGCCGATTTGCTGGTAAAATTCCCGGCTGACTGTCTCAAACACATAATCGCAGAGAAAGAAGAACAGCGCCTTTTTGCTGGCGAAGTAGTGGAATAGCGCCCCTTTTGAGATGCCCGCCGCCTTGACCATCTCGTTGGTGGAAGCCAGATCGTAGCCCTTTTCGGCAAATTCCGTCAGCGCCGCATTGATAATATGGTTCCGCTTTTCTTCTTTTAGGCCAATAAAGTTTTCATACATTGTTATCACACTCTTTGCAGAAATTGACCACCGTGGTCGGTAATTGCAGTATAGCACAGCCGACCAGAGTGGTCAACAACAAATGATGGCAAGCCAAAAAAATTGACCTACTTCTCAAAATAGTCTATTCTATTTTTAAGCCATTACCCCTTCGGGTGCGAGAAAACACACCGATACGATCTTGAATTTAGCAAAAGAGGGGCAAACGGCAATAAAACCTTCTAAATCGTAAGAGAGACGTTCACATTGTCTGGTGACTTGCGAGGCCTTCACTCACTCCGGCACATGCAAGCATGGCCTGATAAGCAAAATGTGCCTGACAAGCAGTCGACGAGTTCCAGTTAAAATAATGACGCTATGGAATAGAAAGAACAAGGCCGCAGGAGTAATTCCGCGGCCTTGTCTCGTTTTAGAAAAGCGATCGTTACAAAGCAATATCGAAAATTTATGCGCATCCTTTGCCGCGTGCCTTTGCGGTGGCACGACCGCATACACCGCCCCAAGCGGTATATTTGACGGCCTATTTCTTGGTATAGGGTCTACCCGCTAAAACCCGCTGTGGTCAAACCGCGCCGGTATTGAAGGTAAAGACATGCTCCCGCCAATTCATCTTCATGGCAAAATCCCAGAACAGCTTCATGCCGTTGGGATAGGTACCGGCTCGCCGAATCAAGTGCAAATATCGGTCCACCTTAAATTTTTTGACGCCGACCACATCGTAGTTTTTGTCCCCTTGAAACCCTGTCAGCAGGCTTTTGGTCACAAAGCCGATGCCCGTGCCCAGAGATACCGCCTGCATGACGGCGTCGTTGCCATATACCTGCAACACAATATTTAAATCGTTCATGGAGATATTCTCCCGACGGAAAGATTCCACGAGAATTTTTGTGATGCTGCTGGTATCTTCACGCACAATCAAGGGCAGCTGCATCAGCTGCCGCGTGGTAAGGGGGCCCTTGAGATCAAGGGATTTTGGCGCAATCAGCACGAGGGGATCGTAAAAGAACCGTTCGCAAACGAAGCCCTTGTCATTTGAGACAACGCTGGTGATGGAAATGTCGCATTCCAGAGTGGCCAGCTTATGCTGCATTTGATACCCGGGAAAGGTGCGTACGCGAAACGGTATATGTGGGTAGGTCTTTTTAAAGCTGCTGACCAGGGTGGGGAGGATCAAATTGCTGGGGGTATGGCTCATGCCAAGGGTAAAAGGTTCATGATCGCCACTTGTGGCGATCATTAGGCTCTTCATCCGGTCGTAATCTTCCAGCGCTTTTTGCGCGTACTCGGTAAAAATAACGCCTGCATCGGTGCAGGCAATGGGCTTTCGCTGTCCCGGCGAGCGCAGCAGCAGCTTTTGCCCCACCTCGCTTTCGAGGGTTGCAATCACCATGCTGACAGCCGGCTGCGACAGGTAACACCTGCGGGCGGCGGTTGCAATGGAGCCGGTTTTGACCACCATCAGATAAATTTCAAGAGCTTCCAGGCGCATGCCAAGCCTCCACTTATAAAAAATATTGATTAGTTTGACAGTTCCCCCTTTGGGGCTATGATCTTGAAAAAACGACCCTGCTCACTTTATTGACTACCATCTATTTATAACATAAATAAATTTTATATGTAAGCGGTAATATGCACAAAAATAACAAATTGACTCATTTGATTTTGCAAATTTTATGTGATATTGTGAGGTCGGCAATTAAAAATCAGCAGTATCAGGAGTGTGATATCATGAGAATCGACCAGACAAAATGTGTGGGATGCGGGGAATGTCAAAAGTATTGTATGCTGGAATGCATTCGGGCCGACCCAGAGTCCGCCTTGTACACCATTGACGAAGATCAGTGCGTGGATTGTGGTGTTTGTCTCAGGGCGTCGGTCTGTCCCGTCGATGCTATTTCCATGCCCCCCGAAAACTTTCTCTACCCGCGGGCCATCCGCATGCAGTTCAGCGACCCCAGTGTGCAGCACCCCAACCTGAAGGCCTGGGGTCGCGGCACCGAAGAGGCCAAGACCAACGACGTCACCGGCAAGTTCGGGCGGGGAGAGTACGGTCTGCTCCTTGAGTTTGGGCGTCCCTGCACCGGCACCACTTTTGCCGAGGTGGAGAAGGTGACTATGGCCATGCGTGCCCGCAATATCCCGATCATTGAGGATAACCCCGTTTATGGCTTGCTCGAGGACCCGGAAACCGGGCGCTTTAAGCCGGAATACGTCAACGAGCGGGTTCTTTCCGCTATTCTGGAGTTAAACGTCCGGGAAGAAGAGCTGGAAGATATTATGAGCACCATGCTCCCCAGGTTGGAGGATTTGGACACGGTGGTTTCGGTTGGACTGGTCACCCGTTTTGAACGTGACGCCAGCTTGCCGGTGGTCAAACGGTTGCAGGCCATGGGGCTTACCGTAAGACCCAACGCCAAAATCAACGTGGGACTCGGACGTCCCTTAATTGACTAGAGGAGGTTTTGCACTATGAGCCATTCGTTGCACCGTTTCGGAACCATTGAGGACCTGCAAAACGACTTTTGCATGTATGCCAGATGCGCCAAAGGCGTCAATCGCGACAACCCGGGCGACAAGCTGAGAAAAATTCTGGATATTTACATCTCTGAGGAATATGTCAACTTTGGTTCCAGCCACGCGGGCAAAAGCTATGTGGACGGACTCAACGTCGAGGAGTACAGGGGAACGCTGGATCATTCCTACGGCATCATCATTAACTTTGCAAAGCCCGAGGCGGTGGCCGGCGTGCTGCGCAAAATCCGTGACGAGAAATTGGGTATTTCCATCGTGGTCAGCGGCCTCATTGAAGAGGTTGTAAAAATCGCCCACAGCGTGGATCTTACCCCTCACACCGCCACGCTTTCTTTGGGAATCTTCGGCAAAAGAGCCAAGCTGCCCAAGGACGACACCCTGAAAGTGATCACCATGTGCGGCCACTCGCTGATTGGCACACCGCTGGTAGAGAACACCGTCGAACAGATTCAGGCCGGTAAGCTTACCCCCGAGGAGGGGGCCGACATCATCGCCAAGCCCTGCACTTGTGGCATATTCAACACGGTGCGTTGTGCCGGGCTTATAAAAAACCAACTGGCAGAGCACATCCATTAACCCCAAGGCCAACCACAGTACGTAAAAAAGATTGTAGGAGGAATTGATTGTCATGGGTAAAAAGCTTCTTGTTGTGTTGTTGAGTCTCGCACTTACCTTTTCACTTTTCGGATGTAATAACACTGCTCAGGTCACGGGAGGTTCGTGGGAGCCCAGCGAAACCATCCAGTTTGTCTGCCAGTCCGGCGCGGGCGGCGGCAGTGACATCATGGCGCGAACCATTGCCCAGAACATGTCCCAGCTGGGCCTGATCAAAAAGCCTATCGTGGTAGAAAACATCACCGGCTCGGGCGGCGTCAAGTGCTTTACGCACACCCTGAGCAAGGCAGGCAGCCCTTATGTTTGGCAGACTGTAAACTCCAACTTCTTTGTGGCCCCCATTACCGGTAATACCGATAAATATTACGCGGACTTCACGATTCTTGCCGTTATCGGCGGCGACCCCAACATCCTATGTACGGCGGCGGATTCCCCCTACAACACGCTTGAGGACGTATTGTCCGCCGCAAAAGCCGACCCCATGGGCGTCAGCATCATGATCGGCAGCGCCGGCTCGTCCGGCTCCGTCACCTCGGCGATGCTTGAGGGGGCAGCCGACGTCAAAATGACGCAGGTTCCCTTTGAGGGCGGCGGCGACGGTTTGGCGGCGGTTATGGGCCAGCAGGTTGACCTTGCCTGGCAGGGCATCGGCGAGGTTAAAAGCGCTGTGGACGGCGGCCTGATGAAGGTTCTGGCCATCACATCGGAAGAGCGCTCCGCCGCGCTGCCCGACGTTCCCACTTTTAAGGAGCTTGGCTACGACGTGGTTTATGAGGTTCCGCGCGCTGTTGCCGCTCCCCCCGATATGTCCCCGGAGGCCAAGGCCTTCTACACCGACGCTTTCGTCAAGCTTAACGCCAGCGAGGATTGGCAGAAGAACTACATCGAATCCAATTTTATCATTCCCACCTTTGCCGTTGGCGATGAAGCGGTCGCGGTAATCAAAGAAACCCACGACAAAACCCTTGAGGTCTTTAAAACGCTGGGCCTTGCAAATGTTAAATACAAAGAGAAATAAGGCGACCTTTGCATCCTAAATAATAATTGGGAGGTGAACACCGCCGCCATGACGGAGTAACGCTGTGGCGGCGGTGTAAGATGGATTTAATAGTATGTATTGTCTGTATTTTATTAGGAGGCGCGGTTTATACAGCTTCCTTCCGTTACGACGTCTTTACCTATGATCCTGTGGGTGGCGGCGGCTTTCCCCGCATACTGGCGGTGCTGATCATTATCTGCGGCCTGTTGATTGGGCTTCAGCATTTTATCAAGCAAAAGGCGCTGGCCAAGGCGGGAGACGCGCCCCAGCCGCTGATCAAAATAACCGGTAAGGTCAAAGAACTTGCGCTGATGGTGGTTGCGCTGATTTTTTACGCCCTGTTTATGGAAACCATCGGCTATGTGGTCAGCACCCTGCTGCTGGTCAGCGGGCTGATGTACATCCAGCACGAACGCGGTGTCAAGCGGCTGATTGGCACGCCGGTGGCGATTGTGGCCGGATTGTATGTGATATTTGCGCTCATACTGCAAATTCGTATGCCCGCCGGCTTACTGATATAATAGGGGGGCAACAACGTGATAGAAGGACTTATTATCGGCGCTCACGCTACATTTACTCCGTTTTCCATTATGTTTATCGCGCTTGGCGTTGCCGTGGGTATTTTGGGCGGCGCCATGCCGGGCATCAACGCGGCCATCACCTGCGCCCTGCTGTTGCCCTTCACCTACGGCATGAGACCAAGCCAGGCGCTGATGCTGTTGATTGGCGTTTATGTGGGCGTGGAATACGGCGGTTCAATCCCGGCCATCCTCATCGGCACGCCGGGCACCCCGGCGGCGGGTGCTACCTTAATTGATGGCTTCCCCTTGCGCCAAAAGGGCAAGGCGGGCCTGGCCCTGACCGTCGCCCTTTATTCAAGCACCATTGGCAACCTGATCTGCGGCATTATCCTGATTTTGTGCGCCGTTCCCGTGGCTATGGCGGCGCTCAGCTTT
>DALYYK010000174.1:0-6086 GCA_031983305.1 Candidatus Fimivivens sp.
ATAGTGATATTTAGACCTACCTGCACTCATAACTTTTTCAAACCCAAACGTAGTTTATGTGACTAAAGCCTACTACCTGCAGACCATTTTTTAATATTCCCAATAATAATCATAAGAGAGATTACGGCATTTGCCGCAGTTCCAACTATTACAGACGTTTTTGTTCTTCTAACTTCGAGTTATGACCTACGGTAACAAACTTCGCGTTATTGATATGAACTACAGTTGAATACGTGTAATACCTTCACGATGTCTAAATTAGCGGCTTGTCAATTACAAAATTGGGAGTCCTAAAAGAGCCTACAATTGCGGAAGATGTTCTATTGTTTACAGCAGTAAAAAATTAAAGCACCGTCGCGTCCAAACTCGTTGAGTGTTTCCTCACAGTTTGGGTGCGGCGGCGCTTTTTTTAGAATTAGGACATTGAATTTCTGAGTAGTTTATGTGACTGGGTTTTCGCCGGTGCCACCCAGCGTCCATATCTGTACACAGCCATCGGGTATGTTGTAGTCCTGAAGCAACGTATTAACTTCATTCTTCAGGCGGTCTTCGCCATCTTTACTGATATTGACAGCAATACAATTGGATTCTTCCGAAGTATAAACAAGTACAGTTTCCTTTGGTTCTAACTTGATAGATTTAAGTACTTGCGCAAAATTATTCATGTCTTCAAGAGACCATTTGCCATCTTCTATAATGAACTTGCACTGCTTACCGGTATACAATTGTATTGCTTTATTATCTGGCTACACAGCTCATTCCCGTTCTCGCCCCCATGCAGATGGGCGAATTGGATATACCGGAAATAGTGACTGTAACCGACTACACCGAATTGGCCGGGGATGCACTCCCGCTTCCTGATTGGAACGCTTGGCGCGATTACGGCATTACAGATGAGGACTTTCCGGCATTCCGAAAAAGCCTGCTGGAAATGGAAAACGAACCAAATGAGGTAGATTCAGAAGAATTTGAACGATAGGAGGAATTTTCTTGAAGCACGATATTACCCCTGAATTGGTGGTGCTCTTTTCAAAAAAGGCAGCCGCTATGGGCTACTCTGTCCGCAAGGAAGCGGACGAACACGACCTAAAGCTCCTGTTTACCGCTTTTAAGGGACAGGAGGAAATCTGCCAGTTTGAAAAGACCGGTTCCATGCGTTTCTGGCGGGACAGTCCGTATGTGGCAGAACGGAATGAGCTTCACAGTCTGCTGTTAGACCTGAAAAATCGCTATGACCTGTATTTGAACGCAAAGCCGCTGGATTGTGAGGGAGTTCGGGATTTCCGTCTGATTTCGGAGTTCGGCAACCACCTTCTTGCCGCCACGCAATCGGGGGACAACGAAATCCGCTTTGTTACATGGCAGTACGACTATGACCGCACCGGTGTGACCCTCGGACACTACTATGAAACCAATTATAAGGGCGCATTGAAGGATTTTACCGTGCGCTCCGGCCTGATTGACGAAAACCAGCTTTTCACGGAGGAAGAAATGACGGTTCTGCATCAGTCCTGTGTATTTCGCGGAAAGAATGACGATGACCTGACCTTTGAGAGCGAACAGGAACTGCATACCATCATAGAAAAGCTGGAGGACAATCTGCCCCCGGAAGTCATTACGCAGGAGAATGCACAGGAACAGGAGGACGAACATGGAATATAGCCAGATCAACACCCTGACCAAATTCGGCCCGGACGATTATTCCCTGTGGACGCTCACCCTGCCCCGTGAAAAAATCCATGAAATCCGGCAAAACAATCCTTTATCGGAGGGTAATCTGCGAGACATCTTTGAAGCAGTGCCATCCTGTGAGGAACAACCGGAATCCATCTGCCACTTTGTCCTTCCCCATGGCAACGAGCTGCGTCTGTTTTCGGTGGATATGGGCGAGGATTTTGCGGACAGGATGCGGTATAACGGCAGCTCTGTCCGTGGTTCCAGAGAGCAGATTATGGCGGAACTGCGGGATACATTAAAGGGGCAGGGCTATGCCCTGCGCAGCAATGCCAGCTTTCTGAATGTGGATGTGCTGGAAACCCTGCAAAAAATCATGGAGCAAAACACGGATTACTACCAGTCGGATTTTCGATATGATGTGGAAAAGCTGCGTGCGGCCGCCGCTGACCGCAATGTGGAAAGGCATTTCTTTTGGATGAGCCGGAGTGGTGGGACTTGGTGCTTTGCTGAACCGGAGGTATATATCCGCAGAACCAGCCAGCATAACACATGGGATTTTTACGGTGCCGGAAACAAAAGCGAGCATGTCAAAACCTTTTGGATTGAATTGAAAGGTATGCGTGATGAAAAGGTTATGGGTGATATTGTGGAGTTGGATTATCAGAAGCATTTGGACTATCTCTGCACCCACTCCTTTGAACCGTCTGCTGTGGAAATCGTATTCAAGAACCCCAATGATGTACGCACCTTTTCTTATCAGGAATACGATCAGAACTTTCAATCCATTACCCAGCGGTACGGAACGGTGGAACGGGTGGCTTTCCGAGTAGCAGACCCCTATGAGCTGTCCCGTGCCGTTACCCTTGCACATGGCCTGTTTTGGGACGCCGCCGAACCCATGGAAGTTGATACTTACGTCAAACGGCTGGAGCATGACCGGCTCCACGATTACGGTTATACCGCCGATGATTTGATGCTGACCGGCCCCTTAGATGCAGAAAAGGCAGTAATGAACGGTCTTTCTTGCTATGCCCTTTACCCGGACAGCTCCAAGGAACTGATTCATGGGCGGGAGGATTATCAGAAACGCCATTTCAAAGGTGCCTTATTCGGTATGACGGCAGAGGAACGCTCTATTTTACAGTATTTCAAGCAGGATTGTACTCCGCTTTTCACAAAGGAGGAAATGCGGGAAATCTATTCTCTGGCTGTGCAGGCGGGAATGGAAAATGACCCTGACCGCAGCCATTTGCTTGATAAAATCATTCACAAAGCGGAATGTATGCTGCCGCAGGAAGAACAGGGCTATGCCCCTGAACAGGAAAATGAATATAATCGGGAGGATTTATAATGAAGAAAAAAATGAACCCTCAAACCAAACGGGCGGTTGTGGTGTTATCCATAATCGCCCTCCTTATTTTAATTGCCGGTATTGGGAGCTGCTCTATGCAGCTTCGGCAGTCAAATGACCGTCCGGCAGTCACGGACGAACCCAATCATCCAAGCGCAGTTCCTGATGATGAAACTGTGACCATCCCCAAAGATAGGGAGCACAGCAATGAATCGGATACCCCCTCTAATTCTTCTGATTCTGATGAAAAATCGGAGGATGACAAATCAACCGACATACGGGACGGACAGGACAACAATGGCACATCAAAGCCCCCCAAGCAGTCAGTCACACCCAAGCCGGTTACGCCAACGCCAAAACCGACTGACCCACCCGTGCCGGTGAAGCCAGTGCAGCCAACGCCGACCCCCACGGTTCCGGTGAAACCCACAGAACCCACCGAACCGGTCAAGCCGACAGAGCCGATCAAACCCACCAAGCCTGACAATTCTGATAATGACAGTGGTTCCGGCAGTGGCGGTTCTGGCGGTGGTCATGTCAGCTACCCCGCCGCTGTGGTAGAGATTATTACCCCGGAGTTTAGCCATGTCGGGACGGAGTTTGAAGTAAAAACGTCCCTGCGCAATGTGAAATCGCTGGAATGGACTGTTACACAGGACGGCGGTGATGCCAAACAAAGCGATTTTCTGAAAGGTAGTCTGGATAAGGATGGCGGGAAAATCACAATTACACAGCACGGAAGCTATATTCTGACCGCCACAGCAAAAAATTACGGCGGCAGCACCTATACTTTCACCAAAGCAATTATCATATACCCGGTGTATGGAATTGCTGTGACCGCAGAGCCGTATGCCCATACCGATAAGGCGTTTACTGTCAGCACCACTCTTTCCGACAATGTAAAACAGCAGCTCAACTGGCACATTTACAGGGATGGAAATGAGGTGAGTTGGGCTGATACCGTCACCGGTACGCTCTCCAATACAGGCGGCTCCATTCAGTTAAAGAACAAAGGGAAATATATCTTGAAAGCCACCGCCTTTGATGAAACCAGCCGGGAGTTTTACGGGAAGGCGGAGATTGAGGTTCTGCCTGTTGTGGAACTCAATCTGCAAGTGCCAAAAACCGCGCATACGGATACCCCCGCCGTGATTACAGCGGAAACCAAGGAACTGGATGAACTTCCGGTTGTATGGAGTGTGACAAAGGACGGTCAGGATACGGTACTTTCCGACTGTGCCGAGGGAACGCTGAATAACGTGGGCGGCAGTATTCGTTTCCGTGAAAAAGGCGCTTATGCTCTGTCTGCCGCTGTTACCGACAAATCCGGCAGAGTGTTCACCGCCACAGAAGAAATCAAAGTGTACCCGGTGGCGGCATTTTCCTTTACCTTGCCGGAAACCGCTCACACTGATAAAGCCGTTACTGTACCAGTCATTTCCAGCGAATTGCAGGAAATGAAAGCGGAATGGACGATTTTCTATAACGGAGAAAGCGTACCGCTTGCGGATGTGCTGGATGGGACGTTGACCAATGAAGGCGGCTCTGTCCGCTTTACGAAAAAAGGCAGCTATATTCTCAAAGCCACGCTGACGGACGAAACCGGGCGCACCTACACTCATGAGGATAATATCGTAATCTATCCCGTTGCGGAAACCGGCTTTTACTTGCCTGAAAAGACCCATACGGATACAATGGTTGAGGTAAAAACCTCTTTCAAAGAAGCCGATGGACTAAGCGCCGTTTGGGGCTTGAAAAAGGGCGGGAACTCAATCCCGCTGGCAGATGGTTTTGACGGAACGCTGGATGATAATGGCGGTAAAATCCGCTTCAAGGAAGTGGGCAGCTATGAATTGACCGCCACGGTTACGGACAATACAGGGCGCAGTTTTACCTATGCGGCTCCTGTTACGGTTTATCCCGTTATCACCGTGTCCATGGAACTGACAAAAGAAACTCATACCGACCGCACGGCTGCGGCTTCCGTCAAGCTGACGAACGCCGGGACACTGCCGGTGTCTTGGAGTATGAGCAAAAACAGTATTTTGATTACCGCTGAAAACACACTGACCAATGAGGGCGGCACCATCAGCTTCACGGAAAAGGGAAATTACACCGTTACCGCCGCTGTCACGGATGAGGCCGGACGCACTTTCTCCGACAGCAAAAATATTAAGGTATATCCGGTGCCGAACATCGACTTTGACCTTGCAGAAGCCGTCCACACAGATGATGTGCTGTCGGTCAATACGGTTCTGACTGACATGGAGGACTTAACAGCGGTATGGTATGTTGACAACACTTATGGTTTTCAGGATTGGAATACCTATGTAGACGGCAAGCTGACCAACAATGGCGGCTCCATTCGTTTTAAGCGTGCAGGCGTGTATGACTTGCAGGCCCGTGTGACTGACCCGACTGGGCGGGTATTCCTCTTTAACAGTGGAAAAGTGGAAGTTCTGCCTGTGCTTTCTCTGTCCTTTGAATTGCCTGCTAACGGCTATACCGATACGCAGATTGACTTGCGTACAAGGGGCAACAACAATGTACTACCAATTGAATGGACTCTGATGAAGAATGGCGAGATTATTCCATTGGATCAGGCAGTCAGTGGAACCCTGAACGCACAGGGCGGAAAAATCCGTTTCCCCAATACCGGCGAATACCGTCTGACCGCTTCTATGGGATACACGACATTTATCCAGACCCCGCAATGCAAGGACTTCAATCAGGATTTGATAAACTTTCGGCAAATGACGGCACAGAAACCGCCACAGGAAATGTTGGAGAGGTAACAGCGCCGACCTACATCTGGACGATACTTGGGATGTGACGGTAAAACAGAAAGTGGGTAAACCGAGCCTGAGAGCAAGGTTTGCCCATATTTTCATAGTAATCGAGATTTAACAAAATAAGCAATAATGTTTTATCCTATTCTGTTCCTGTCAAAACAACCTTCTACCATCTAAAATATTTATATCCAGCTCTTTCGCTATACTGGTCTGCTTAAATGGATTTATTTTTTCCACTACACCGTCACGTTTGAAAAGTGAGCCTG
>DALYYK010000175.1:0-6083 GCA_031983305.1 Candidatus Fimivivens sp.
CACCCATCAGAAGCGCAAGGCATCGGGCGTACCCCTTCCCCTTTCCATGGTATTGCAGATGGACGCATATGCAGAAAAAATTGGCGTCAAGAAGATCCGAGACTGCTAACATTCGCTTATCGTCTGCTGCGTATAAAGAAAAAATGAAAGAGGTATCTGGATGAAAAAGCTTGTCAGCGCAATACTTACGTGTACTTTGGTTCTGACGATGTTTGCCGGTTGCGCATCCGGCTCCACGGCGCCCAGTTCTTCAATTGGCACGGCGCCCGCCCCCACCGAAAGCTCTGCTGCCCCCGCCACCGCCGAGTGGCCCAAGACTACCGTACAGCTCGTGCAGCCCAACGCGGGCGGCGGCACCTACGACGTTTCGATCCGCCTGCTTTCCTCCGACATCACCGATCGCACCCGCGCGCCGTTCAACTATGTCAACACCACGGCCGGCAACGGCGCGGTGGCCTTTGAGACGGTTCGTACCGCCAAGCCCGACGGCAACACCATTCTGGTATCTCACTTTGTCTTCTATGTTAAGTATCTGACCGGCATGTATCAGTATAATCCCGTAGAGGATTTTGACGTGGTCTGCTCGATGCGTGCGGCCAATCCTTATGTCCTGCTGGTTCGGGCTGATTCGCCCTGGCAGACTGCCGACGACCTCGCCAAGGCCATTCGCGAAAACCCCGAAACGATCACCTGCGGCTTAGAGCTCGGCGGCACCTCTCACGTTATGGCCGGCATGTTCGCGATGGACGCGGGCGGCAAGTTTAAGTACGTTGAGGCTGGCGGCACCAACACCAAGATCCCCGCGCTGCTGGGCGGCAACATTCAAGTGACCATGGCTGCCATCGTCGACAGCAAGCAATATATCGACAGCGGCGAGCTTCGCTCGCTGGGCATGCTGACCGCCGAGGGCGAGCGCGACGAGATGTACCCCGATTATCCCACGCTCGTCGAGCTGGGCTACAAAAACTGCGTGTGGGAAGTTCCGCTGATCGTCTTTGCACCCAAGGGAACCCCGATGGACATTCAGAAGGGCATCTTTGAGCAGTACAAACAATCTGCCGGCAAAGAAGAAATCAGCAAAAAGCTGTCCGAAATGAACCAGCCCACCGTCTGCCTGGACACCATCGAAGAGTCCAAGGCGTATGCGGCTGAAAAGCTGGAGCTATTGAAGAAGGTCTGCATCGATATCGGCCTGGCTGAGGCATAAACCCAATTAAACGACTGAGGCTTGTTATGAATGAGGAGGGGAGGCCCCCCTCCTCATTCAACGTAAAGCAAGTATGAAGGAGGTTATGTATGAAAAACATCAAACAGGATCGTATCTTCGGCATTATCATTATCCTCTTTGCGTGTTTTCTATTTTTCATGATCAGTACCATCACACCCATGCGCGCGGTGGACCCCAACGACGCAGGCCCTAAGTTTTTCCCCCGGTTAATTGCGATCGGCATTACCATCTGCGGGGCGGGCATGCTGCTTCTGCCCGAGCGAGACCAGACCAAGTTTCTGGAAGCCCATCACTGGAAAAAAATCGCGGCCTATTTTGGGCTACTGGCAGGATATCTGATTCTGATGTATCTGGCGGGCTTCCTTCTGGCTACGCCTATCGGCTTATTTCTGTTTATCTACGTGCTGGCCGAGGACAGGAAAAAGCTTAAGTGGGCCTTTGTGGCGGCATATTCCGTTGCGTTTCCGATTCTGCTCTATTTTTCATTTACCGTATTGCTCAAAATTATGCTGCCCCGCGGCATTCTATTCAGATGAAAGATGAGGTGACATCAGTATGCAATATCTTCCCGAAATATTTTTAACCCTGCTGTCCCCCTCTTATTTGATATTAATGGTGTTTGGCACGGCGATGGGCATTATTTTTGGCGCCATTCCGGGCCTCAACGCTACCGTCGGCATGACGTTGATGCTCCCTTTTACCTATAAGCTGGTTCCCGAAATGGGCATTGCCATGCTTATGGGAATTTACATCGAGGGCATCTCGGGGGGCTTCATCGCGGCCACCCTCATCGGTATTCCCGGCACCAACTCCTCCATTACCACTTGTTACGACGCCTATCCCATGAGCCTCAAGGGGCAAACCACGAAAGCGCTGGGTATCGGCATGGTGGGCAGCTTTATCGGAACATTTTTCAGTTGCATTGTCGCCATGTTTGTCAGCAAGTATGTGGCCAGGCTGGCCATCTCCCTTGGGCCCTGGGAATATTTTTCCCTGTGTGTTTGCGCTGTAAGCCTGATTATTGCGCTTTCGGGCGACAATCTGTTTAAAGGCTTGTTGAGCGCTTTCTTGGGTATGTTTATCGCTACGGTAGGCATTTCTCCGATCGACGCATCGTTTCGTTTTACCTTCGGAAATCTCTACTTGACCGGCGGAATTGAGATGATTGCCATGATGCTGGGGCTTTTCGCCCTGAAGCTGATTGCGGTTAACTACGCCAAGGGCACCCAAAAGGTGCCGGATATTAAATCCGATGCCAGAATGAGAGGGCTTGGCATCAGCTGGGCAGATTTTAAAGGCGGCCTTCCCGCTATTATTCGCGCCTATCTGATTGGCATGTGGATCGGATTTTTGCCCGGTCTGGGCGGAGGAATCGCTAATCTGGTGGCGTATGGACAGGAAAAGAAAGCCTCTAAACACGCCGAGGCCTTTGGCGAGGGAGCGCCTGACGGTATTTGGGCGTCTGAGGTTTCCAACAACGCCTGCATCGGCGGCGCGCTGATCCCCATGATCAGTCTAGGCATTCCCGGCGACAACCTCACCGCTATTCTGCTGAGTGCGTTGATGGTACACGGCATCGCAGTCGGGCCTATTTTTATCAACGACCGTCCGATACTGTTTTATTCGGTGTTTGCAGCTGCGCTGATCGCCAGCGTACTAACCCTGTTTATGCAGTCGGTCAGCATGCGCATCTTCCCGAAGCTGCTGCTGGCACCTTACCATTATCTGTATGCCTCAATTATTTTTATTTGCTTCACAGGGGCTTACAGCGCCAACTTCAGCTTGTTTAACTGTATTGTGGTACTGGCGTTCGGTCTTATTTCGGTACTGATCTCCTACATAGGCTGCCCTATGGCACCTATGGTGCTGGGTTACATCATCACCCCACTTCTGGAAGTAAACCTGCGTATGGGTCTCACCTATACCAATCAGGGTTTCCTGCCTTTTGTCATCCGTCCTGTATCTGGATTTTTCCTGCTGGTCGCGATCGTGAGCCTCGGTTTTAGCTTACGAGACCGCTTTAAAGGCAGAAAAGGCAAGAATGACGTTATGGAAGACGACTGATTGCCAATATGTATTGAACTGTTGTAAGGAGTGCTGTACGATGGGAAAAAACTACCGTTCCGAGCTTGTGGGCGCTTTTGGCTGCCCAATTGATGAAAACCCGACCGGCGTTATGGAAGAGGCTGCGTTTGCCGCTAAAGGCCTGGATTACCGTTATCTAACCATTAAGGTGAATCCGGGCGATCTCGAAGCCGCCATGAACGGTGTGCGGGCCATGAACATGCGGGGAATTAACCTGACCATACCCCACAAGGTGGAGGTGCTCCGATACCTGGATCAGCTGTCTCAGGCGGCCGAGATTATCGGCGCGGTCAATATGGTGGTCAACACCGACGGCAAGCTTTGGGGCGACAACACCGACGGCAAAGGGTTTTTGGCGTCGGTGCGGGAGCAGGGCGTGGACGTCTCTGGCAAGGTGGTCACCATTCTGGGCGCCGGGGGCGCCGCCCGGGCCATTAGCGTGGAGTGCGCTTTGGCGGGGGCCAGACACATTTACATCGCCAATGTCGAGCGGGCACAAGGTGAGGAGTTGGTTGCGCTGCTGACATCCCGCACTGTCGCGACAGCCGATTTCCTCATGTGGGATGAGGCTATTTCAATTCCTGCCGATACCCAGCTGCTGGTCAACGCCACCTCGGTGGGGCTTTATCCGAATGTCGGTCAAAAGCCCAATATCAACTATGACAGCATCACCGGCGAGATGATTGTCTGCGATGTCATCTTCAATGATCCCAACACCCTGTTTTTGCAGGAGGCCGCACGCCGGGGCTGCCAGACCATCAGCGGGCTCGGGATGCTGGTCAATCAGGGTGCGCTTAATTTTACGCTGTGGACCGGTGTCGAAGCCCCCCGGCAATTGATGATGGAGACGCTTAAAAAAGAGTTTAATCTGCTTTAAGCGATTGCTGGGTGGGTCTAAATTCGATAAGGGGGCAACGATATGCATGATGTGGTTGCGCTGGGAGAGCTTTTGATTGATTTTACGCCGGCCGGACGGGACAGTCTGGGCGATCAGCTGTTTGCACGCAAACCGGGTGGCGCGCCGGCCAATGTACTGGCGGCGCTCGTCAGGCTGGGCGGTACAGCGGCATTTATTGGTAAAGTGGGAGAGGACAAATTCGGCCAATATCTGGCCGCCACCCTTCAATCACTGAACATCGATATTTCGGGTCTTATGTTTGATGCGCAGACCCCTACCTCCTTGGCGTTTGTTCATCTCAACGAGGATGGTGACCGTTCCTTCAGCTTTTACCGCAAGCCGGGCGCGGATTTGATGCTTCATAAAGAAGAAGTGCGCAAGGCGCTGATAGAGGCTTGTCGGGTTCTGCATATCGGGTCGATTTCTCTCACCGGTGAGCCGAGCCGTTCCGCTACGCTTGAGGCGGTCGCCTATGCCAAGAGGCTGGGTAAAATCATCAGCTTTGATCCGAACTACCGGCCCTTGCTCTGGGATCAACCCGATACCGCGCTGGAACAAATTCAGAACGGTCTGCGTTGGGCGGACATTGTCAAGGTCTCGGAGGAGGAACTGGCGCTGCTGTTTGGGCATACCGATCCGCTGGCCTGTTCTACCACCTTGATTGAACAGGGTGTGACCTTGGTGTTGGTTTCGTTGGGTAAAAAGGGGGCCTTTTATCGGATTGGCAGTCTGTATGGCTATGTTCCCACCTACGATGTGAACACCGTGGACACCAACGGGGCGGGGGACGCCTTTCTGGGTGCGGTACTCTACCGGCTCCAAGGTAGAACACTTTCGGATATCGCCAACCTGACGCGGGAGGATCTGGAAGAAATCGTACTTTTTGCCAATGCCGCGGGCTCGATAGCCACCACCCGCAACGGTTCCATCCCAGCTATGCCCACATTGCAGCAGATCGCAGCCTGTCAGGCAGAGGTACCATTGCTTTTATTAAAAGCGTGAGGAGCGTTACAGATCATTAAAAGGGGAGGATCAGCAAGTGAAGCGCTATTCTGCACCGGCGGATCGCCACAATTACAACCACATGACGCTGCAAAGCGGAGATTTTTCCTACGAGCTGCAGCCCTGCTGGGCACAGCTTCCCAAAGAACTGGGCGCTGCCGAAATCACCGGCGTGGCTTGTGACAGCGAGGGCTATGTCTACGTTCTGACCCGCCATCCTGATATGCCGATTATGGTTTTTGACGACGATGGCAAATATCTGCGCGCTATGGCGCAGGGGGTGTTCCCGGCCCGGCCGCACGGCATATTTATCAATGAAAAGGATGCGCTTTATGTCACCGACGACAATGCCCATATCGCTGTCAAGCTGACCAAAACAGGGGAGGTTCTCGCTGTTTTTGGAGAGGCCGGAAAGCCCAGCGATACCGGCTGTGACCGTCAGGCTTATTTAAAGTGGCGGGCGCAAAACAACATACCCGGAAAGGTGCGCCACGACAACTATTTTATTCTTGAAAAACAGATTGACACCATTGCCCGCACCGCGGGGCCGTTTAACGGCCCTACCCGGATGATCGAAGCGCCGGACGGTCAGCTCTTTTGCTGCGACGGCTACGGCAATGCGGCGATTCACCGTTTTGCGGCGGATGGCCGCTATCTGACCACATGGGGTGAACCGGGGCGAGAGCCCGGTCAGTTCCGCCTTCCGCATGGCATTTTGCTGGATAGGCAGGAGCGGTTGTGGGTGGCGGACAGAGAAAACAACCGCCTGCAAATTTTTGATAAAGCGGGCAGGGTGCTGACGATAGTCGAGGGCTTGTACCGCCCCACTGAGCTTTGCACCGACGGCACCTATATCTATCTTTCGGAATC
>DALYYK010000176.1:0-6082 GCA_031983305.1 Candidatus Fimivivens sp.
CGGCGGGGTAGGGGGTTGGGGGTGGGGGCCGTTCCTGCGCGTCAGCGCAACAAAAACGACGGCTATTTATAGTAGTTGCCCTAGGCGCCTCTGTCGCTGTCGCGAGGGTTTCTCGGCATGGCTGCCGAAGGTAGTTCCGTTACCCGCGGGGGGCCTACTTTTTCTGCCGCCAGAAAAAGTAGGCAAAAAGACCGCCCAAGGGAGGAACCTTTCGACGGTTCCCCCCTTGGGAATCCCCTCTGCCAACGACTAAAGAGAGGGCGCTCGCCGCCTCTTTCTTTAGAATCTCTCCCCGGATTAGAGGCCGAAGGTTCATCTGCTGCGGCGGCAACGAGATTTAAAACGCTGCCAAACGCTAATTTATTAAAACCTACAAGTATTCATTCTTATGTATCCGTCCCACCCTGCTTCGGCCGGGTGCGCATATAGTGGAATAACATTTGCTGCGCTATCCCAGCATGGGGGGTTAGCTCCTCGGGGAAGCCGTCGACAAACAGCTCCTTGAGCGCGCGGCCAATCCACACATCGACCGGGAAGCATTCCAGACGATAAAATCCAAACAGCAGCGCGCAGTCAGCCACCTTGCGCCCCACTCCGACAATCTGGGTCAGCATATCGCGCGCCTGCGGCAGCGGCAACATTGCGAGCGCGTCGAGCCGCACCACGCCGTTACACACCTTCTGCGCCGCGTCAATGAGATACCGCGCGCGAAAGCCGCAGCGCAGCGGGGCCAAGTCCTCGAGGGTACAGTTCGCCAGCCGTTCGGGCGGCGGAAAGGCATAAATTCCCTCGCCAACAGCGTCGCCAAAGCCCTCGCATAGGCGCTCGATGATGCCCGAGATACGCTTAATATGGTTATTCTGGCTGATGATAAAGCTTGCGAGCGCCTCCCAGCCGTCCTGACGCAAAATGCGGACGCCACCCGCGTACAGGCAGGGCGCAATGAGCTGCTCGGTCTGGCAAAACAGGCGCTTAAGCGCGCCGTAATCGGTTTCTATGTCAAAATAATGCCGCCAAAATGCCTCGTCGGCGGTGGACGTAATCACAATTTCGTCGCCCCGCTGGCGGATATGTGCGGGGTGACACCCGGCGACGCCGGTAAAAGAGCCGTCCGCCTCGCACCGCCAGCGGAAGCTTTGCCCGCAATTGAGCGTCTGAGCGAGATCCAGCTCCGGAATACGCAGCGCGCAGATACTTTGTTTTTGCGGCGCGGAGGTCTGCAAAATGGATCACCTATCTTTCAGGCGCATTTATGCACCACTATCAGTATAACATTCGGGGCGAAAAATGCAAGTTTCGACAATACGCGACAAGGAGTGTAAACTGATGGTAACAAAGTTTTTTTGTACAAAGTTATTTGACTTTTTATTCTAACAGATAAAAAGCTCTATATTACAGGTGGAATTCCACAGTTTCAACAGAGTTTTCAACATCTCCGTTTAAAATGTGGAATGTCGGAAAATTACTAAGGGTAAAAACGGCGTATATGGCAATCGCAAAATTATTTTAAATGGTATATTAAATTTGGCTGTTGGTTAAAATAGGAATGAATACTGGCGAAAAAGCGCCAAGGACTAAAGTTCCGCGATGCAAACGCTGTTGCAAAATCCCGCGCATCCAATGAACCGGCAGCAAAACCCATATTTTGTGCCGGATGCTTGTTTTAGTGACACAATCTGCTATAATATAACTTGTATAGCTATTCCTTTAACAAGCTTAAAATTAGGAGAAATACATGCAGGATATAAGGGATTCATCCGATGAGATGGTAGTGGGCCGTAACCCCGTGATCGAGCTGCTTCGGTCGGGCCGGCCGGTCAATAAGATACTCATGCTGCATTCAGAGGGCGGCGGCCTTCAAAAAATTGTCGCCATGGCGAAGGAGCGGGGCATTCCAGTCAAGGATGTCGCGCGCGAAAAGCTCGAATCGCTTGGTCAGGGGCTTAATCATCAGGGCGTTATCGCCTTCGCGGCGGCGCTCGAGTACGCGACGGTGGAGGATATTTTTGCCCGGGCGGGCGACGAGCCGCTTTTTGTGGTCATCGCTGACGGCATAGAGGACCCCCACAACCTTGGGGCGATCATCCGCTCGGCCGACGCGGCCGGGGCGCACGGCATCATTATCCCCAAGCGCCACGGCGCGGGGCTGACCGCCGCGGTCATGAAGGCTTCTGCCGGTGCCGCCGAGCACCTGCCGGTGGCGCGGGTTACAAACCTTGCGGCTACCGTCGAAGAGCTCAAGAAAAAGAACGTCTGGATATACGCCGCCGATATGGACGGCCAGAGCTGGTGCACGGTGGACTACGCCGGTGCGGTTGCGCTGGTGATCGGTTCAGAGGGCGACGGTGTTTCGCGCCTGCTCAAGGAGCGCAGCGATGTCGTGGTCAGCCTGCCGATGTGCGGGCAGGTCAATTCGCTGAATGCGTCGGTGGCGGCGGGTATTCTG
The DNA here is from genome assembly GCA_031983305.1 of Candidatus Fimivivens sp. Lineage (GTDB taxonomy): Bacteria > Bacillota > Clostridia > Oscillospirales > Ruminococcaceae > Yanshouia. The sequence goes on from DALYYK010000176.1 coordinate 2,447, forward strand.
CTGTATGAAATCACGCGGCAGAGAAAAGGAATCAAAGCAAAGTAGAAGGGGCGGGGAGGATGGCCAGTAACTACAATGTCGAGGATATTCTGGCGGAGGTACAGCGCAAAAAAGAGTCGGTGAGCAAAGCGTCGCTTGACCCGGCGCCAGCGCCCGAGCGCCCAAAGGCCTCCACCAAGAAAAAGCAAAGCAGTGCCGCGCCGTTTCAGCTCAAGGGCATGACCGGCGAGTTTGAAGCGCCCAAGCGGCCAAAAAGTGGGGCTGAAAGGCCGCCGGAGCCTTCTCCGTTTGCCAAAAATACGCAGACGACCAAGGCCCCCGAGCGCGCGTCGGTAGCGACGCGGACCGACCTGCCAACCAACCGCGCGGCGTCCTCAGGCGCTGTGAGCGATAAAACGCGGGTAATACCCGCCGTAAGGCCGCAGGAGGACGACGGCTTGCATCTGCGCAGGCAGGAAAAGATACAGCAGTTCATGCAGGATTCTTTTTCTGCGATTGAGGAGCAGACGGCGCCCGGTGCGGCCTCAAACGCCGACCCGGACAGCATTGAGGGCATCGGCCAATATTTTGGCGGCCTTCGTCGGAGCAGAACGCTGACCGAGACGGCCCCTGAGAAAAAGGCCGACGCCGGCACCAAGGGCAAGCCGGGTAAAAAGGCCAAGAAGGTGCGCGAGCAGGCACCCCCGCCGCCCCGTGCCAATTCCAGCGCCAAAACGCGAAAAGCGTCGCCGGTTGAGGAGGATGAAGAGGGTGAATACCTGAGTCCTGCCGACGCGCGCGACGTGCGCTATGATATTCTGAGCATCAAGCGTGGCCTCTCGACCCGGCTGCTGATCACGGGCGGGTGTGCGGCGGTGCTGCTCTATCTGGCGCTGTGCAATCTTTATCCGCTGCCACTTTTAAATCCGATCTGCCCCGAGGTGGATATGCGCGTGTTTATGATGGTGAACCTTGTGGTGTTCGTCATCGGCGCGCTGGCCGCCAACGCCGTCATCGGCGGCGGGCTGGTGTCGCTGTTCACGCTTAAGGCCGACCACGACACCCCTGCGGCGCTGTGCACACTGGCCGTCATTGCGCACGGCGTGGCGCTGATTATGAACGCCGACCAGATTCACACCGGCGAGAGCAGCTTCTATTTCGTGGTGGCGGGGTTGACGCTTTTTGCAAATACGGTTGGCAAGCGCATGATGATTCTGCGCATCGAGCGCAATTTTGCCGTCGCTTCGGTCGACGCGCAGCGCACGGGGGAATATCTGTTATCCGGCGACAAGCTGGCTGACAAGCTGGCCGAAGGGCAGGGCTTCGCGGAACCTGCGATCGCCTACCCCGTTAAGGTTAATTTTCCAGAAAAGTTTTTGAAGCTTTCGTACAGCGATGATTATTCTGAGAGCTTCAGCCGTTATATCACACCGATTTTTCTGCTGTTTGCCGTTGGCCTCTCGCTGGTCTGCTGGCTGGTGTTTGACCGATCGCCGCTTGAGGCATTCACGATCTTTTGTGTCGTGCTTTGCATGGCCTCTCCGCTGACGCCGACGATTGTCGGCAATCTACCGCTGCTGCGGGCCGCCAAGGGCCTGTCACGCGAGGGGGCGTTTATCTCGGGTTACAATGCGGTCGAAACCTTTGAGGATATGAACTGCGTGGTCGTTGACTCGGGCGAGCTGTACCCCGCGGGCGCGGTGGAGATGCATGGCATTAAAGCGTTTGCGCAAAGCCGCATCGATGAGGCAATTTTGGACGCCGCCAGCCTCATGTGTCAGGTGGACGGCTTGCTCAAGAACATCTTTATGGAGATGATCGGTAATAAAAGCGATATTCTAAAGCCGGTTACCAACGTTGTCTATAAGGACGGCAAAGGTCTCGGCGCGCAGGTTGACGGCAAGACGGTCTTAATCGGCAATCGCGCGCTCATGAGCGCTTACGGCGTTGAGATGCCGTCGCAGGATTATGAGAAGAAATATGTCAGGGGCGACCGGGAGATTCTCTATCTCGCCAACTCGGGCGAGGTGACGGCGATGTTTGTGCTCAGCTACCGCCCGAACCCCGAGGTGGCCAAGTGGTTGCAGGTGCTGGCCAAGAAGGAGCTCAGCCTTATCATCCACGCGACCGACCCCAATATTACGCCGAAAAAGATCGCCGCCGACTACCATTACCCTCAGGAATTTATTCAGGTGATCCCCTCCGAGCTGCGCGAGCGTTATCTGACGCTGACCGCCCCGAAGGAGCGGGCCAAGGCGTATGTCATGTCGTTGGCGGGTACCGCCGTCCGGCTGCGGGCGCTGGCGGCCATTCACACGCTCAAGCAGGCGATGGTCATCGGTACGGTGTTGCAGATGGCGGGTCTGGTGCTGGGCTACGCACTGGTCGCGTTTTTAGCCTTCACCGGTGCGATGTCGGCGATCGGCTTTAGCCAGTTGATCATCTACCAGCTTTTCTGGACGGCAGCGATTACGCTGATTCCCAACCTGAAGAAAATCTAAACAGTTTAAAAGAAAGCGGCTCCGTTCAATTCGGGCCGCTTTTTTATTGCAAAATCTGCATAGTATTGCCGTAATTATGGATGCGTTGTTTGATGGTCAAACAATTTAAGGATCAAAGTAGGACCGGTGCGGATATTTTGCGCATGTCAAAGCAAAGAACGTAGGCGGGACTGATGCCCGATAAAAACGACAACACAGTGGGGCGCAAATAGACCGCCAAGACACTCCCGCTTTTTAAGTTATGATTATAACCAGATCGCCGTGCCGTTTAAGTCGGACCCGCCCCCGTCAGGCATCAAAGAAATTGACCGAACGCATATGAGCGGAAGCAATTTGCTTCCGCTCATATGTTTTTATACCGTTACACCATTCGCATCGGTCGTACGCTATTGAGGTTGTATAGGTAGCCATAGACGATGCGCATATATCCTGACCATCGGGCGCGTCTTAACCCCATGTTTATTCTTTCGCATAATGTGCTAAGGCCTTGCTCGGTTTCTCTTGCTTGGGCAAAAGCAGCGTCAGCAGCAGGGCGAAAAAAGCAATGCCGGTGATGGTATACATAGCCGACATAATGCCATAGGTATCCCCGATTCTGCCGATGATCGGCGCAAATATGCCGCCGACACTGACAGCCAGCCCCAGCGATATTCCAGAAGCGAAGCCGATGTGATTGGGCAGAAACGATTGACCGAGAGCGATCATCGAGCTGTACGGGCCACTCAGTGCAACTGCGATCAAGATGACCACAATGGCCGCCGCAATGCTGTTGCGGCACTGTATCAGTATAAAAAGGCAAGGCGCGAGCACCCAAAAAGCGCCGTAGATCATGCGTCTAAAGCCCAGGCGGTCGGCAATTCGCCCGCCCAGCAGGGTGGCAACAGCGCCAGCTATTGAAAAAATAGTCAGATTCATATTTGCATCAGCCTCGGTCTGCATGAATACGCCGATAAAATAAAGCGGAATGAAGGTCGTCAGCCCATAGGATACAATCGAGCGGCAAATGACAACCGACGTGACTCTTGTAAAGGCGCCCCAGTCATCGGGCTTGGTGTCGATCGGCTTAGACGCTTGCGTTGTAACCGAATCCACGGTCATCGGGCGTAGCTTTGGCAGCGCCAGCAGGATGAAACCGGCCATGGCATAAGGGGGGATT
>DALYYK010000177.1:0-6027 GCA_031983305.1 Candidatus Fimivivens sp.
CCAGGTAATGGCTAAGGTCAGCTATGGCCAGATTGATACCGCTGCCGGTGCGGCAGAGTTCTTTAAGGGCATTACCGAGGCGATGGCCGCCTAAACGGCATACATAATGGTTTGATGGCACCGCTCGCACCCGGTGTGGGCGGTGCCTGTAAATAAACGGCAGAGGTGTGAGAAGTATGGCTAATGATGCCCGCTCGACTGCTGATTTGCGCCGGCTGGAAATTGAGCGCAAAAAAAAGCGCGGCAAGCTGGAGCGCAACTATATGGGCTGGGTCTTTCTGATTCCGTGGATTGTCGGATTTGTGGTATTTAAGCTCTATCCCATGTTTTCCTCACTGGTATATAGTTTTTCCAACTATCATCTCTTCAATGGAATCTCCAAATGGGGAGTTATGAATTATGTCAAAATTTTTGCGGACGATACCACCCGAGAGACTTTGATGGTCACCGTTAAATACGCCTTTATTACCGTGCCGCTTAAGCTGGTGGCGGCGCTGTTTATCGCATACATTCTTAATTTTAAAATTAAGTTCGTTAACGCTTTCCGCACGGCCTACTATATTCCGTCCATTCTGGGCGGATCGGTGGCGATTGCGGTGTTATGGAAGTCGCTGTTCCGAGACGACGGGCTGATCAATGCCCTGCTTGCCGTGTTCGGTGTTGAGGGCCCCAGCTGGCTGACCGACCCCACGTATGCGCTGCTCGTCATCTCGCTTTTGCGCGTATGGCAGTTCGGCTCGGCGATGGTGGTATTTCTGGCGGCGCTGAAGGGCATTCCGCAAGATCTTTATGAAGCGGCTACTATTGACGGCGCCAGTCCGTTTAAGCAGTTTATGTCCATCACGATTCCAATGATTACGCCGGTCATTTTCTATAACCTCATCACCCAGCTGGTGCAGGCCTTTCAGGAATTTAACGGCCCGTACATCATTACGAGGGGCGGCCCCTTAAATTCTACCACCTTGATTTCTCTGCTGATCTATAACAATGCATTCAAAACTTATAACATGGGCATGGCGAGCGCCATGGCTTGGGTCTTGTTTATTATCGTCATGATTTTGTCCGCCGTGGCGTTTCTCAGCCAGAAATATTGGGTTTACTATGGCGATGACGACGGGAGGTCGAAATAATGGTCACCGGTAAAAGCAAAAATCGCTCGACCTTTTTACGCTATGTTGTGCTGATTGCAGTCGGTTTTATCATGGTGTATCCGCTGTTGTGGATGGTCAGCGCGACCTTTAAGACCAACAACGAAATTTTCACCAATATTGGGCTTATTGCAAAGAACCCCACGCTCGATGCTTACCGCAACGCGAACAATAACTACGGCGGTGCAATCAATCTGGTTCAGTCGATTCTCAATACCTTTAAATTTGTTATACCAAAGGTCGTCTTTACGGTTTGCTCGGCTACGCTGGCGGCCTATGGCTTTGGCCGCTTCAATTTTAAAGGCCGAGGCGTCATGTTCGCGGTGCTGATGAGCACGTTATTTTTGCCTCAGGTGGTGCTTAACGTGCCGCAGTTTGCCATGTTCACAAAATTCGGCTGGGTGGACTCCCCGCTTTATCTGCCGCTGGTCGTTCCGACGCTGTTTGCGGTGGATACCTATTTTGTGTTTATGCTGATTCAGTTTATGCGCAATATTCCGCGGGAGCTGGACGAAGCGGCTAAGATCGACTGCTGCGGAGAGCTTGGCGTATTGTGGAATGTCATTATCCCCATGCTCAAGCCCGCGATGATTTCGGTTGCTCTTTTTCAGTTCATGTGGTCTTCTAACGACTTTATGGGGCCGTTGCTCTATGTTAAAACGCCCTTATATTATCCGGCGACCATCTTCGTCAAGCTTTCGATGGACGCGGATGTCGGCTTTGAGTGGAACCGCGTGCTTGCGGTATCGCTTATCTCAATCATTCCGTCGCTGGTCGTGTTTTTTGCGGCGCAGAACCAGTTTGTCGAAGGCATTTCGGCGGGCGGCGTGAAAGGATAACGGCCCAAAGGGGAGAGGGTTTTGAGTATGTTTGAATATGACGGGCCGGTGCATAAAGTGCTTTCCGGCGTCTCAGATGTGGTGGTTCTTCATCTGCTGTGGTTGATGACAAGCTTGCCGCTGGTGACGCTGGGGGCTTCTCTGTCGGCGCTCTACAGCGTCAGCATAGCGCGCAGGCTGGGGAACGACACACCGGTTTCAACGCTCTATTTTGCGACCTTTCGCAACAAATGGAAGCGTGCCAGTATTCTGTTGGTGGTGCTGTTATTGACAGGGGCACTGCTGGTGCTCAACCTCTATTTCTGGAACTATGTGGCCACAGGCCTGTTTTCACGCATGGCGGCAGTGCTGACACTGGTGTTTTGTGTGTTATGGGGAATGGTTTTCATCTACGGCTTTGCCGCCATAGGTTATACCGACTTGGGCTTTAAAGCGGTCGTGCTCGGATCGCTGGGGGTTGCCTATGCGCGCCCCGGACGGTCGCTTTATCTGGCGCTTTGCTGGGCGGCCTTTATTATTCTGAACTGTGTGAACCTTTACGTTAACGCCATGTTTTTGTGTATCGGCTTCGGGGCGTTTGTGCATGTGTTTTTAGCGCGTACGCTTATTGGCGTGCTCGACCCGAACCATTTAAAAAAGGCGGAAACCGAGCAGATGCCATAGGCCGCAAAAATAACAGCCGCTGCTTTGCGGCAGTGACCGTTTTTAAGGGCGGACCATTACCCGGCGTCAAGCGTTGGCCCGGTACATTTTTCGATATTGCTGAGGTGACAGGCCCGTACCGCTCTTGAAAATGCGGGTAAAATGGACCGAGGTAGAAAAGCCGGACATAAGCGCGATGTCGCTGACCTTCAGCGCGCTGCTTTCGAGCAGGTTTTTGGCAGCCATGACCCGTACACTATTGATGTACTCCACAATACTTAGCGACGTGACCTGCTTAAACAGGCGGGAGAGATAAGATGTGCTGATGTAAAAGTTGGAGGCAATGCTGGTCAAATTCAATTCCTGCGTGTAATTCTGAGTGATGAATTGCTGAATATCCTCAATCAGCTGGTTTTTGACGCGACCATACTCAGGTTCCTGCTGAAGCGACATGCATTCGTTGGTGTACAGCAGCAGCTCGGTGAGCAGCAGCTTGCGCTTGAGCGTGTTGAAGCTGTCCGTTTCGTCCTTGTTCTCGAGCAGGCGCTTAAAGATGCTCTCCAGCAGCGCGCGCTTACGCATAGGGGTATTGACGACATGGATGCGTTTTTCAAAGCAATCCAACAGGTTGAAGTCACCGGCATCGTTTAAAAGCAGAAGCATTTCCTCGCTAAAATTTGTGACAATACGGGTGTGTCCCTCGGTGCCTACCGCGCAAACCTTGTGTACTTCATCCGAGTGGATAACCACAAGATTACCGGGACTGATGAGATAGGCTGAGTCGGCGATAAAATATCGGCAATTGCCATCCAAAAGATAATAGACTTCATATTTTTTATGAAAATGAAAAGAATCCATCTCGTAGTTTTTGTCGTGATGGATTTGATCAATAAAAAAATCACTGTGGGGCGACAGAACCGCTTCGCTGACCATGGTAAACTTCCCCTTTCAAGAGCCGTCTTTCTTATTATAGATAAGAACCTAAAAAAACACAAGCAGATCGAGAAAGTTTGGTGGATATGAACATTACACTGTGCCATATTACAGCGCAAAGCGCTGTGTTTGAATTGGAGACCGAAACACCCTATATGGCGCCCGGCCCTTTTGCGGTTGCCCTCAATGGAGAGGTCTGGGGCCGGTTTGAACACAACTGCTTTACAGTCGCCGGCTTAAAGCCCGACCATTTGTACGATTTGCTTGTGACCTTAGAAACCGGCATGACCGGTCGTTTGACTTTTCAGACGCCCAGAGAGATTCTGCGGCTTGATGTGACCGATTTTGGCGCCAGAGGCGACGGGAAAACGGACTGCACCGCTGCGATTCAGGCCGCGGTGGCGGCCTGTGTTCCAAAGGGTACCGTCTATATTCCAAAGGGGGACTATTTGACAGGGCCGCTGTTTTTGAAAAGTGAAATGACGCTTTATCTGGAAAAAGGGGCGACCCTTTTGGCACAGACCGACTGGAGCCGTTATCCGGTGCTGCCGGGGATGCTGTTGGACGACAACGGTCAGGACCGCTACAATCTGGGCACATGGGAGGGGAATCCGCTTGACAGCTATGCCAGCCTGATTACGGCGATTCGCGCGCATGATCTCTCGATATGTGGCGAGGGCACGCTTGATGGCAACGGCGCGCAGGGCGGCTGGTGGAAGGATTTTGAAACCCGCAAAGGCGCATGGCGGCCGCGCACGGTTTTTCTTTCGCACTGCGAGCGTGTCACGCTGGCGGGTATTAAGGTGCGCAACAGCCCGTCTTGGACGATACACCCTTATTACTGCACCGATATCAGTCTGCTCAACATTCATATCTGGAATCCGGATGATAGTCCGAACACCGACGGCATTGACCCTGAAAGCTGCGTTGATGTTCGCATCATTGGGGCGCGGGTTTCGGTGGGGGACGACTGTATTTCTATCAAGAGCGGCAAGCGGTATATGAGCTGTTTTCATCCCCGCGAAAGCCGGAATATTTTGGTGCGTAACTGCCTGCTAGAGCGGGGCCACGGCGCTGTGGTTATCGGCAGCGAAATTTCCTGCGGTGTCAGCAACGTCATGGTCGAGCGCTGTCTCATGCGCGGTACCGACCGTGGCCTGAGGGTGAAAACGCGGCGCGGGCGGGGCAGAAGCAGTGTCATAGACCACGTGTTTTACAGGAATATTGTTATGGAGGACGTGCTCACGCCCTTTGTCATCAACATGTTTTATTTTTGCGATCCGGACGGAAAGAGCACTTATGTTTCAGAAAAACGCGCGCTGCCCGTGGATGAGCGCACGCCGCGTGTCGGAACCCTAAAGGTGCAGGATATTACCTGCACCGGGGCGCAATACGCAGCAATGTTTTTTTACGGTCTGCCCGAGCAGCCGATTGAGTTTGTGGAGATGAAAAACGTCACGGTGTCCTTCGCGGCGCAGGCCCAAAGCGGCTGCCCCGCCATGATGGACGGGGTGGAGCCGATGTGCCGGGTGGGCGTTTTCGCCGCGAATGTTGCCCGTATCAGATTAGAAAATGTCAGCCTTGAGGGCTATGAGGGCGAGGCTGTTATACAATTAGGTAATACGGTTCTTGAGGAGGTGCCGCATAATGGATGAGCAACAGGTTATGCAGCTGTTGGGGTACTATGCGGATGATCTGCTGAAAAATTCTGACGCCGAAAATCCCATGTGGAATATTGAGAAGATTCGAGCGGGCCTGCCAAACAAGTGGAACTATATCGACGGCTGCATGATGACCGCCGTGCTTGCGCTATATGAATTGACCGGCGAGGAAGACTATCTGAACTTTGCAGACCGCTTTGTGGGGCATTTTGTTCAGGAGAATGGCCGCATTGCCACTTATGAGAAGGAAGAATACAATCTGGACAATATTAACCCCGGTAAAAATCTTTTTGCGCTGTATGAGATGACTGGAAAAGAAAAATATCGCCGGGCTATCAATACGCTTTACGATCAACTTATCACCATGCCCCGAACGAAAGAGGGCAATTTCTGGCATAAGAAAATCTATCCGTACCAAGTCTGGTTGGACGGCCTCTATATGGCGCAGCCTTTTTATATGCAATATGAGGACCGCTACAATCAAAAGAGCGGTTGTCTGGACAGCTTCTCGCAGTTTGAGCTGGTTAAAAGGCATATGCGCGACCCCGAAACAGGGCTTTATTATCACGGCTATGACGAAAGCCGCCAAATGCGTTGGGCCGACCCCGTAACGGGATGCAGCCCCCATTTCTGGCTGCGGGCAATGGGCTGGTTTGTTATCGCGTTGGTAGACACGCTGGCGGTTATGGACGAACAGCTCTATTATGAGTACCGCGCATTGCGGACTCAGCTGCAAGAGGTACTGAATGCTATTTTGCCCTATCAGGAGTCGGACGGTATGTTTTATCAGGTTATTGATAAACC
>DALYYK010000178.1:0-6026 GCA_031983305.1 Candidatus Fimivivens sp.
GGTGGTGATAATAACGCCTGACAGCATATAGGCCACAGGGTTATCGATATAGTTGGTTTTAAAAATAGAGCTGAAGACAAAGACAAAAAAGAATGGGAAGATCAGTGAAAAAGCCAAACCCGTTCTATTTCTGACGAAGGCCTTCAAGCCTCTGATCCATAATGCAAAAATGGTGCTCATATTAGGCCTCCTCTCTGATTTTACGGCCGGTGATTTCTAAAAAGACATCGTTGAAGGTGCCCTTTTTAATCTCCATATTCGTAATATGCGCTTTATGGTCGCTAACGACGGCCAACAGCCGGTCGAGCTGCTCGGCCTCCACTTTGTAATAGCCCTCTTTCTTTTCATAACCCAGTGCATGCCGGGTCAACAGGTCTTCCAGCTCGGGTGCGTTGGTGGTGCTGATATAGGCCTTGTCTCGGGTATAACGCTTTTTCAGCGCATAGGGCGTGTCGTGGGCCACAATAACACCGCCGTCAATAATGGCAATTTTATTGCAGACCTCTGCCTCTTCCATATAATGCGTGGTCAAAAAAATCGTGATATTACGTTCTTTTTGCAGCTTGAGGATATATTCCCAGATATGCGCTCGGGTTTGAGGGTCAAGGCCTGTCGTGGGTTCATCGAGGAACAAAACTCTGGGGTAATGCATCAGCCCGCGGGCAATCTCTACCCGGCGTTTCATTCCGCCAGAAAGCGCGCCCACCATCTTTTTACGCTCGTCGAGCAGGTCAACGAGCTTTAGAACAAACTGAATGCGCTCCTCCACTTCGCCTTTTGGGATATTGTAGAACACGCCATGCATCCTAAGGTTTTCTTCTATCGTCATTTTGGCGTCAAGGGTAGAATCTTGAAAGACCACGCCGATAGCGGAACGCACCTGGTTTTTTTGCGTAGCGACATCCTTTCCGTCAATAAAAAGTGCGCCCGAGGTTTTTTCAAATATGGTGCACAGCGTATTGATGGTGGTGCTTTTACCGGCCCCGTTTGGCCCTAAAAAGGCGAAGATGCTGCCTTCTTCCACGCTAAAGGAGATATCGTTCACCGCAACAAAGTCCCCATATTTTTTTGTGAAGTTTTTTACTTCGATAATTGACTTCATAGATATGTTGTTTCCTTATTGACTTGAATTTGTTTTTATCCGTAAAGATACCGTTCTTTTAATCTAGCCTATGGCGCAGTCGACATACATTAGCATTTACCACGTCTTGCGATTATAGTTATTTTGCATTCAAATGTCAATATTGCCAATCGCTTATGATAATATCAAGATGAAAATAGCGTGAGAAAAATAAAGTGCTTGATCAATGCAAAACGCCCATAGAAGCCTTGGAAGGATGCCCACCTGTCAGAACAACAAAAGCCGAGGCTTTATTAAACCTCGGCTTTTGAATCTTAATTTAAAAATGCGTATCCGTTGTCCCGTTTTCGAGATCATCAATCTCGTCGGGGCTAAGCGACAGCGACAGCGTACGCAGCGAAGAGGCCAGTTGGTCGATATTATGGGGCGCAATGACACCCGCAATCGCCACCGGCTGCGCCAGCACATAGGCCAGCGCAATGTTGATCGCGTCGCAGCCCTTCTTTTCGGCCAGCGCCTCGGCCCGCTGCAAACGCTCAGAATTAACCGGCGTAAAATAGGCCCGGCGGATATCCTCGGGGGCGGTTTCATCCTTGGGGACGGCGCTACCGAAAAAGCCCGCGCCCTGCGCCGCCCAGGCAAATACCGTCATACCGAGGGCGTTAAATCGGGCCAGCTCGCTTTTGTCGGCGTAGACCGCGCCGTGAAAACGGGGCGTCTCGACCTTGGCCAGACTAAAGGACGGGCTGTTGACCGTCAGGCCCGCATAGCCCTTTTTGGCGCAATAGTTGGCCGCCTGCTCAATGCGGGGCAGCGTCCAGTTGCTCACGCCGTAGACGCGGTATTTTCCATCCTGATAATGCTGCTCAAGCCGATCCATCAGCCGGTCGACCGGCATTTCGGGATTATCGCGGTGCAGCAGAAAGACGTCGAAATAGTCGAGCCCCAGACGGTTTAGGCTAAATTCCAAATCCTCGGTGATGTGCTCGGGCGTGACGCGGGACTGGTCGATGTAGTGGACATTATGCTCATCCACATAGTGGTGGCAGGCCTTGCTGGTGATGACGAGCGCCTCGCGTTTGTCACGGTTTTGGTCCAGCCATTTGCGCACAACCGGCTCGCTGGCGCCGCCCGCGTAGAAGCGCCCGGTGTCAAGCACATTGCCCCCGGCGGCAACATAGGCGTCGAGCATGGGTAGAATATCCGCTTCAAATGGCGCGCTGTACCAGCCCGTGCCCATCATGATGCGCGAGACGCTTTTGCTGATTCCCTTGATCTTGATATACTCCACTGACTCGCATCCTTTCAGAGATTAAGATGGCCGTCGGCTGTCTCATTTCAGCCGACGGCCACCGATGGTTTGATTTGAGCCTTACAGCGCGCCCTGATTATTGGTCAGGTAGTTATAGGCGGCTTGCAGGCCCAGTGTGTACACGTCCACGCCCATGCCGACCAGAATGCCCTGCGCGAGGCTGCTGACGACCGAGTGGTGGCGAAACTCCTCGCGCTTGTGTACGTTGGACATGTGCAGCTCGTAGACGGGGCATTCGAGCATGCCCAGTGCATCGTGAATGGCCCAGCTGTAATGGGTCCACGCGCCGGCGTTGATGAGCACGGCGTCGACCTTGTCCAGCACGCCCTTGTGGATGCGCTCGACCATTTCGCCCTCAAAGTTGCTGCAAAAAGTCTCGAGCTCGACGCCGAGCTTATCGGCAACAGCCTTGGTCTTGGCGTTGATCTCGTCAAGCGTGATGGTGCCGTACTGCTTGGGGTCGCGTTTTCCGAACATGCTGTGGTTGACGCAGTGCAGGAGAAGTATTTTCATGATGATGAATTCCTTTCTGTTTATCTGTTTTATCGGTTTACCAGCTCTATAATAAGGCCGTCGGGCAGAACAAACCAGTATTTTTGCTCCGGATTGTCGCTATATGGCCGCACCTGCGGATAGGCGGAGATCGCCTTGGCGGTCGTGGCCAGATCGGCCACGTCGATGCTGACGTGCCAGATGCGCTCGGGCTGGTCCAGCATTGGCCGGTAGTCGATATCCCGCGTCAGTTGAAAGCCGCCCACCCAAACCTGATCGGGTCTGGACGGATCGTCGCCCTTCGATTCAGTTATCTTCATGCCGAACACATCCTGAAGAAACGCGAGATACCATTCCAGATTCTGAACGCGCACGGCGATATGGTCAAGCTTTGCTTTTTTCATGCTACTTCACCAGCCCTTTTTTGGCCTCAATGCCCTTGATACAGGCGGTCAGCGTGTCGTTGACCGGGGTAGGCACGCCGACGCGGCGGCCCTCCCTGGCGACCGATCCGTTGATATAATCAATCTCGGTCGGGATGTTGCGCTCAAGGCTTTGCAGAATGGAGGTCTTAAAGGCTTCGGGCTGTCCCTCAGAAGCGCTGTTCCACACGGCCTCGGCATCCTCGGAGGAGATTTTGACGCCGCAGGCCTGCGCGACGGCCATGGCCTCGTTGACAGCGGCAAGGGCGGTGGCCTTAATCTCGGGCGGGACGTTGGGCAGGCCGTATTTTTCGTACATGCCGCCGTAGGTCAGTCCCGTAATGCCGCTCAACGCGCCGGTGGCGACGTTGACAAACAGTTTATCCCAGATCATGCCGCGGATGTTGTCGCTGACCTTGGTGTCAAGGCCCGCGTGGGTCAGCTCGACGGCAAGGCGCTCAATGCGCACCGAGGTGGCGCCGTCCATCTCGCCGATGACCGTCTTGCGGCCGCTGACCGAGGCCATGACCTTACCCGGCTCAAGCAATAGCCCGCCGACAAAGGTTTTGGCGCCGATGACGTTCTCTTCGCCCAGCTCTTCCTGCAACGCTTCCTCATTACCCATGCCGTTTTGAATGGTCATAACCAGCGTGTCGGGGCCGATGACACCGGCCGCCTTCGCCTGGCGCACCGCCGCCCGGGTCGCGAAGGACTTGACGAGTACGATGACGAGATCCTGTGCGGGAACGCCCTCGTAAGAGATCGCGGTACGTACCCGCGCCACAACGCCCTCGTCGTTGGGAGCGCTAACAAGGCGCAGGCCGTTGGTGGCAATGGCGTCGATATGCGCCTGATAAGGGTCGATGAACGTGACGTCCTGCCCGCCGAGCGCCAGCGTACCGCCGATGGCGCTGCCGAGCGAGCCCGCGCCGATCATGCAAATTTTCAAGCAAATCGCCTCCTTTATAGACAGTTTAGACCGGATCGTTTTCGAGTGGGAAAAACTTGAGAATATGGGTCGCGGCGACGCAGATCTGGTTGTGCTGGTTGAACACCTCGAGCTTGCCATAGGTTTTCAGGCTCTCCTCGTCAATCTCGGTGATGGTGTAGACGCAGGTGAGCGTGTCGCCAAAAAAGACCGGCTTGATAAAGCGCACTTTTTCATAACCGTAAGAAACGCTGGGAATAGGGGAGTTGACCTGCACCTGCAACAGTGTCGAGGCGGTGCAGCCGATCGCAAACGACAGCATGCCGTGCGCAATACGGGTCTTGTACATCGTATTTTTCATAAACTGCTCATTGGTGTGCATCTGAGAAAAATCTCCTGTGATACCCGCGAATAGATAGACGTCGCTTTCGCTGACCGTTTTAATAAACGTGTAGGAATCGCCGACCCTTAACGGCAGCTTCGGATTCTGGCTCATAATATCATGTCCTTTCTGAATCTGGTTTTATTAAATAGTATTATGACAGAAGCCACGGCACTTCGTTTTTAAGCCCCATGGGTTGGTCTGAAAAGATACGGGCGTCCATCTGTTTGAGGTTCTCAGAGACGATGGGCCTAAACGCCATGTGGGCGATCACGTCGCGCTCAACATCCATGCCGGGGGCAATTTCATAGAGCACAAGCCCCTTTTCCGACAGGCGGAAGACGGCGCGCTCGGTGATGTATAGCACCTCCTGCTCGCGCAGCAGCGCCTGTTTGGCGCTGAAAGTAATCTCGTCGACCTTTTCGACCATCTTGCAGAAGCGGCCCTCCTGCAAAATTTTAATGGTGCCGCCCTCGACAAGCGTTTTGAGCCCGCCGGCCTTTAAAGTGCCGCAGAACACGGCCTTTTTGGTATTCTGGCTGATGTTGACAAAGCCGCCGGTGCCGACCACCTTGCCGTTGAATTTATGCACGTTGATGTTGCCCTGCGCGTCAAGCTCGGCGAAGCTTAAAAAGCAGACGTCCAGCCCGCCGCCGTCGTAGAAATCGAACTGGGTGGGCATGTCGACCAAGGCGCGCATGTTGATGCTGGCCCCAAAGAAGATGCCCTGCGCCGTGACACCGCCGATCGCGCCCGTCTCCACCGTGAGGGTAAAGCGCTCCTCAATGCCTTCCTCACGGGCGATGACGCCGATGCCGTCGGCGATGCCGACCCCCACGTTGCCAATGTTGTTGGGCGCGATTTCCATCAATGCGCGGCGCGCGATGACCTTGCGCTCGTTGAGCGCGACCGGTTCGACGTTGCCGCTGTCCTTTCTGAAATCGCCCGAGATAAAGCGGCTGACCGGGGCGTTATACATCTGCGGCTGGTCGGGCACCTCGACGATCACATCGACATAAAAGCCCGGTATCTTGACCTGCTTGGGGTGGATGCTGTTCGCGGCGACGACGCGCTGCACCTGCGCGATGACCAGCCCGCCGTTGTTATGCGCGGCCTGCGCCATCGCGAGCACGTCGAGCATCGTGACCTCGTCCTCCATGCTGATATAGCCGTCGGTATCGGCGGTCGTGCCGCGGATGATTGCCACGTCGATCGGGATGGCCGGGTAGAACAGATACTCGCGGTCGTCGATCCGCATCAGGCGAATCAGATCCTCGCGGGTGCTTTTATTGAGCTTGCCGCCCTGCTGGCGGGGGTCGATGAAGGTGCCAAGCCCGACATGCGAGAGCAAACCCGGCTGCTTGGCCGCCGACGCGCGCAAAAGCTGCGAGATCATGCCCTGCGGGAAG
>DALYYK010000179.1:0-6020 GCA_031983305.1 Candidatus Fimivivens sp.
GGGACGGGACCGACAGATCAGCAGCTATACCGAACACATTCTGACGGAAGCCGCCCGGCGCGGCGTCGTGATTGTGCCCGCCACCGGGCGGTTTTATGGGGCGATACCCGTCTCGCTGCGCCGCCTATCGTTTATACGGTACGTCGTTTTGATGAACGGCGCGCAGGTGTACGACTGTGTCGCGCAAAGCGCGCTGTACCGCGCTGAGCTGCCGGTCGAGGTGGCCGGCCGCATATTCGCGCGGTTGAGCGCGCTGCCCGCGACGATCGACTGCTTTGTGGATGACAACTGTGGCTATATGGACGCGCGTCATTACAGTCGTGTCGAAGAGTGGGTGCTCGACCTCAACGCGCGGCAGATCGTTCTTGAGACGCGTCAGCCGGTGGAGGATTTGCCGCAGCATATCCTCAAGCTGGGCAAGCCGGTGCAGAAGATACAAAGCTTTTTTAAGGATATTGCACTGCGCGACCATACGATGCTGGCGCTCTCGGAGGAATTCCCAGAAATTTCGGTGGCCTGCTCGTTGCCCGGCAATATTGAGATTACCCATCGCCGCGCCACCAAGGGAGAGGCGCTGCGGTTTTTGTGCGGCCATTTGAATATCGACCCTATGCAGGTTATGGCGTTTGGCGATGAGCGCAATGATTGCGCCATGCTGGAATTAGCGGGCGTGGGTGTGGCGATGGCTAACGCCGTGCCTCAGGCCAAGGAGGCCGCCGACCTTCTCATCGGTCCGTACTGGGAGGACGCGGTGGCCCGCACCATTGAGGAGTTTGTCTTAAAGGCTTGATACTGTTTTGATAAAACAAAGTTTTTTATCAAAAACCAATCCGGCTATGCTGTGTTGATTTTCGCTTTTTAAGAGAAAATGCATCTCATAAATGCCGTGGCTAAAACTTTTGTATGGTGTTTAGGCAGAGTATGTATGATGCCGCACGATTGCCCCGTTGGTCTACGGCGTTTTAAGGGATCGCCGAATGTTGAGGCGTTTATAATTGTGCAGGAGAATAAAAGCGCGCTGTGCCAGTTGGCACAGCGCGCTTTATCTGCTTTATAGGGGTTGCTTATTTACCTGCAGCGGCGTTGGCGCCCGCAATTCTGCCGAATACAACGGTATCGGTCAGTGCGTTGCCACCCAAACGGTTGCTGCCGTGGATGCCGCCGGTCACCTCGCCCGCCGCATAAAGGCCGGGGATGATGTTGCCGTCGACGTCAATGACCTGCGCCTCGGCGTTGATCTTGACGCCGCCCATCGTGTGGTGGACGGTCGGCACGCGCGCGCCCGCGTAGAAGGGACCCTTGTCGATCTTCTCGGCGTAGAGCGTTCTGCCAAAGCTGTCGGCCGTCTTGGCGTCGACATGGGTGTTAAACTCGGTGACGGCCGCCACGAGATTCGCGGGGTCGACACCGATCTTGCCTGCCAGTTCCTCAAGCGTTTCGCCCTTGAAGGCGCGGCCTGCGGCGATCAGCTCGTTGATCGACTCGTTGAAGTTGTTCTTCTCATCGCCGGTGGGGTAGTCGTGGCTGTCGAGGATGACCCACATATGCGCGTTGGGCTGTTCAAACAGCGCGGCAGTCATAACGTCGCGGCGTGCGCCCTCGTCGACAAAGCGGTTGCCCTCGTCGTTGACAAAGATGCGGTTTTCAACGCCCATTTCAATGTTGCCGCTCAGGCTGCCGGTTTCGGGATCGCCCATCGGCAGCAGCTGAATGTTCTCCATCTGGACGAGCTGGGCCTTGACGGCTTCGGCCATGGCAATGCCGTCGCCGGTCGAGCTGGGCGGGTTGGTGCTCTTAATGGTGTCATCAAGCGTTGCCCAAGCCTTGTTAAACTTCTGGCGCATCTCGACGTTGGCGGCAAAACCGCCGGTGGCCAGTACAACACCCTTCTTGGCGGTGAGAGTCACCTTGTTGCCGGTCTCGCCGGTGGCGACGACACCGATTACCTTGTCGCCTTCGGTGATGAAGTCGGTGGCCTTGGTGTTAAACAGAATTTCAATGTTGTCGTGGCTGCTGATGTAAGCGTCGTAGGTTTTGAAGAAGCCGGTGCCGACGGGTTCGACCGGCTTATGTGCGCGGGGCCACATGCCGCCGAGTACAGTGAAGGTGCCGGGCTTGAATTCCATGCCAAGGCCCTGGAGCCATTCTACGCCGTCCCATGCGTTGGTGACCAGCGTGCGAACCAGCTCGGGATCGCCCTGCTTGTCGCCGCCCTCGTAGGTCTGCTGATAGTGCAGCTCGACCGAATCCTTGGTGGAAAGGGCGGTTTCGCTGCCTTCGTCGACAGCGTTGAGCGCGCCGCCCGCTAAAATGGTGTTGCCACCGGCCTTGGGCGTTTTTTCGATCACGATGACCGAAGCGCCCGCCTGGTTTGCGGTAACGGCAGCAGCAAGGCCCGCGCCGCCCGCGCCGATGACGATAACGTCGGCCTCGCGGGTGATGTCCTCAGCCTTTACGACCTCAACCTTCTTGTTCTTGAGGGCCTCGACATCCGCGCCGGCCTGAGTCAGGCAGTCGGCAACGGCCACCAAAATGGCGTCGCTCGTGATGGTGGCGCCCGCAATGGTGTCAACGGCGAGGCTCTGCGTCTCTACAATTTTTGCGGGAATTTGCTCGATGGGCATGTCGCTAATGCCGGGCGTCTCTTTGTGAGCGGTGACTTTGATGTCGGTGATTTCGTCCGCGGTGACGGTTACTTCGACAGTGACATCGCCACCCATACCCTTTGCTGCGGCCGTATAAGTACCGGCCTTGAACGCGCCAGAAGTCTCACTGGCGGCAGAGCCGGTAGCTTCGCTGGATGCAGTCTGGGGTGTCGCTGTGTTGCAGGCAGTAATGCTGAAAAGCATTGCGGCGGCAAGCAGGCTGCCGAGCGTTTTTTTGAACATTCTTTTCACTTGGGTTCCCTCCATCTGATTAGGTAGACATCGGCAAATTTAAACGTATTCTAAATCCGCCTGATAAATAGTACCATAATAACAGGAAAATTTAAAGGGAAAATTGTCACACGAATAACAATGATTCATTATTGACCAAAGTTGTGCCAAAATCGGATAAAATTATAGGCGTGTTATATAATTGAAATTTCTATTTAAACAGTTGGCGCGTTTGACCGGCGGGTGCTATTTAGCATCCTATATGCAGCCTGACTTTAGGACAAGCATTCCTACGCGGCATTTTATTATATTGATTACTATTGTCAATAATGAAATTGACCGCGAATGGCATACAAAATAGGTTTGTGAAACGCGACGGCTGGAAATAGCTAAATGGTCACATAAATTGACAATATAAATAACATTTTTTTGTTTTATTATCAAAATTTACATAACTCTTATTGCTTGTCACAGAAAAACTTGCTATTATAGACTTAACATAAAAAGGATTATTATTTTTAAACATCCGGCGACTGGAAGGTGGAAGCATCGGCTTCTCACAGGGGTGCGGCTGTCTGTGCTGCTGACCGGGCAGGCGGACAGGGTGTTCGTGCGCGAGAGGTATCAAATGGCAACTATAGCGTCAGACTAGGGTTTTGCAGCACAATTTATATCAACCTAGGAGGGGCATCGTGAAAATCAAGGCAGGAATTCAAAATAAGATTCTGGGTAATACGGCGGTTATTGTACTGGCTATAGCCATTGTTTTAATGTCGGTCATGGTTTTTTTCATGTGGTCGCTGACCGGCAGCATGCTATCCGAGACGCTTGAGCCGATTGCAAAGTCTGCCTCACAGAGCGTCGAAGGTAATCTGCATCTATTGGTCGACCGCGTGGTAATGATTTCAGAAAATTCAGCGCTGGCGGATGCCACGGTCGACACGGCGGGCAAGCAGGCGCTGCTCGATAAGGCCAAATCGGGCATAGAATTTGTGTGGCTGGCGCTTTATTCGGCAGATGGCCGCCTGTATACCGGCAGCGCGGGTTGCCCGACCGGCATTGCGTCGCTTCGGCAGTTTGAGTTGTTGCAGCAGACCGCCAATGTGGTGATCGACGACACACGCAGCACCGGCAACGGATTGGAAGTTGTTGTGGGCGCTCCGGTGCCCGGTGCCGACGGAAAGCCGCTTTATTACCTGTTGGGTAGCTATAAATATGACGTTTTAAACGATGTGCTGAGCAATATCACGATCGGTAAAACCGGCATCGCTTTTGTGGTTAATCAGGACGGAACGCTGATGGCGCATCCCGATTCGGCAAAGGTCTCGGGCGGGGAAACCATCTACGGTCTGTTTGGCGACGGTGAGATGATCCACCGCATGACCGAGCATATGGCACAGGGGCTGACCGGCGCGTTTGAGATGGGCAATGCCACCAACAAACGCTATTTCAGCTATTCTCCCGTCAGAGGAACGTTGTGGTCGCTCGTTGTCACCGCGCCGCAGAGCGATTTTATGACCGCTGCCAACAGGGCCATTGTGGTCAGCCTGAGCATTACGGCGCTGCTGCTGGTGTTTGCGGCCATGACGATGCATCGCCTCTCCAGAAGAATTCAAGAGCCACTCGGGCGGGTGACGAACCGTATTTCGACGCTCGCGCAGGGCGATTTACATACCGCGGTCGATATCGAGAAGACCCGCGACGAAACCGAAACGTTGTCACGGGCGTTGGCGAATACTGTTACCGGCATCAACAGCTATACCTCTGAACTGTCGCGTGTGCTGTCTGAGCTGTCACAGAGCAATCTTAACGTTTTGGTTAACGGCGACTTTAACGGCGATTTCATCGTCATGAAGCAGTCGCTGAACCAGATTGTCAATTTCCTCAACCAGATTATGAAGGCCATACGGCAATCCGCCGTCGAGGTGTCCGAGACCTCACACCGCATTGAGCAAAATGCGTTGCAGGTCGAGCACGGCTCAAGCGGTCAGGCCGAGTCGCTTGAGCGACTGCATGACGCCACGCTGATCATCAACACCAATGTCAACGAAATAGACGCGCACACCGGCTCAATGCGCGAATTTGTCGACAAGGCGAATGCCGGTATGTCGGTGGGTAAGGCCCATATGGCCGATATGCTTGGGGCGATCAACCGCATCCAGGCCGACTCGGAGGAAATTAAGAAGATCAACCAATTTATGGAAGATATCGCGCTTCAGACTAATCTGCTGGCACTCAACGCCTCGATCGAGGCGGCCCGGGCCGGTACCGCGGGCAAGGGCTTTGCGGTGGTGGCGAGAGAGATCGGTGATCTGGCGGCAAAAAGCGGACAGTCCTCGCGCCAGACCGCAACCATCATCGAGAATTCGCAAAAGGCGATTCTCGACGGCGTGCGCTGTGCCGAGCAGACGGCGGGATCGATCGAAGAGATCGCCGCACTGTCCACCCAGATTTCAAATGTCACCGTCAATCTTTCGGACGCTTTAAACGCTGAAAAAATAGCCCTGGAGAACATCACCCAGCAGATGGGCGAAATTAATCAGCTTGCAAAGAGCAATTTGGAATCGAGCCGTCAAAGCGCACTGGCAAGCCAAATCTTGACCGGGCAGTCAGATAAGCTGCAAAATGTGGTCAGGCGCTTTAAGCTCAGACAATAGGAGGTCGCTTATGAACATTAGAAATATGCTCGCATATGTTGTCTGCGCCGTCGCTTTAGCCGGTATTTTCTGCGGGTGCGGCGCTTCAAGCAGCGGCATGAAGGACGGCTATTACACGGCGGAAATGGCCGATTATTCCAACGGCTGGAAAGAGTTTGTCACGATCCACGTCGAGGGTAACACGATTATCTCGGTGGAATATAACGCCAAAAACCCCAGCGGCTTTATCAAGTCGTGGGATATGGCCTATATGCGCAGAATGAATGCGGCGCGCGGCACCTATCCGAACCACTACACCCGCGCCTATGCGCGACAGGTGGTTGAAAAGCAGTCGGGTGAGGCGATTGATATGGTGGCAGGTGCTTCGTCGTCCGGCGGCAATTTCCGCCAGATGGTGGCGGCCGCGCTTGATATGGCCCACCAAGGCAAAAACGAGGTGGCGATCGTCCAGCCGCAGGGCTGACGGGGGCGTTCTTTACGGTGTCAT
>DALYYK010000180.1:0-6020 GCA_031983305.1 Candidatus Fimivivens sp.
ATCTCGGGCTGGTGACGGCGGATGAGCTCTCCGATCTGTCCCAAAAGATTGACAAGCTCGGCGAGGCAGCGCTGCGGCATATCGACTTGCAGGCGCTTTTACGGCTGGCACAGACCGCGCCCCTATTGGAATTTGCACCGCAGGCCCTTGAACCCCAGGCTGGCACACCGCTGCCGCGCCGGATACGGCTGGCCGTCGCGCGCGACGCCGCTTTCTGCTTTTATTACAGCGAGACGCTCGCGCTGTTTGAAGCGCTTGGCGCCGAGCTGGTGTTTTTCTCGCCGCTAAAAGACGGGGGCCTCCCGCTCAATATACAGGCGCTCTACCTCGGCGGCGGCTACCCCGAGCTGCACGCCGAACCGCTCTCGCAAAACAGCGCCATGCTGGCCGATATCCGCAGTGCGGTTGCAAGCGGCTTGCCCTGTTTGGCCGAATGCGGCGGGTTTTTATATCTGCATGAACAATTACAGGATGACAAGGGCGATTTTTATCCGATGGCGGGCGTTATTGCGGCAACGGCGACGCGCGGTGTCCGACTCGGGAATTTTGGCTATATCACACTGACGGCACGGCAGGATAATCTTTTGTGCCGCGCGGGTGAAGCACTTTGCGCACATGAATTTCATTATTGGCAGAGCGACGGCTGCGGCGATGTGTTCAGGGCGCAAAAGCCCGACGGTCGCGCGTGGGACGCTGTGCATGCCACGCCGAGCCTGTTTGCGGGCTTTCCGCACCTTTATTTGCAAGGAAATATCCCGGCGGCCAAAAGCTTTTTAGCCGCCGCGGCCGCTTATAGCCGATCAGCTTTAAAAGCACCTTAGTATTTTGCGAGAATATTTTACATGGTGCAAGGCGGACGACGAAGGCAGGCTGACGCCTGACGAGGAGGACAACGCAGCAGCGCGGAAAATATCGCGGTTGGACTTATGATGATGCTTGAGGCCTGCTTTAAGTTCCACCGCATGCAAGCAAGATGACATTATTTGCGTGATAGGCCACACTGCTGTAGACTGCAAAGCCTGAGCGCTTTTGCAGTTAATCGACTATATGGAGAAGGATATGGATTTTCAGGAACTGAACCGACAGATTAAGCCCCCCGACCGTGCGGTGGCACAGCTTTGCCGCACGCGCTGGAACGCGATTGCAAAGCCGGTCGGCAGCCTTGGCCTACTTGAGGAGGCTGTGATTAAAATCGCGGCGCTCACCGGCGATGCGCTGCCCGATATCCGGCGCCGCGCGGTGCTGGTGCTTTGCGCCGATAACGGTGTGGTGGCCGAAGGCGTCACCCAGACCGGCAGCGAGATTACCGCGTTGGTGGCTGAAAATATCGCCAATGGGCATGCCTGCATCCGCTATATGGCCAAGCGCGCGGATATGGAGGTCTTTGCGGTCGATATGGGGATGAACCGTCCGTCCGACTGTAAGGGTATTCTCGACTATGCCGTCTCACGCGGTACGAAAAACCTTGCCAAAGAGGCCGCCATGACGGCGCAGGAGGCTGAGCGCGCCATCCGGCGCGGCATGGAGCTGGTGCGCCGCTGCCAGCAGCAGGGCTATCGGCTGCTGGCGACCGGCGAGATGGGCATCGGCAACACGACGACGGCCAGTGCCGTCTCGGCTGTGCTGCTCGGTAAGACGGTGACCAAGGTGACCGGGCGCGGGGCGGGGTTGAGCGATCAGGCCATGCGCAAAAAAATCCGGGTGATTCAGTCGGCGGTCCGGCTACACGCGCCCGATGCGAGTGATCCGTTTGACGTGTTGCAAAAGCTGGGCGGGCTGGATATCGCGGGGCTGACCGGCGTTTTCTTGGGCGGTGCGCTTTACCGCGTACCGGTGCTGATCGACGGCTTTATCAGCGCGACGGCGGCCTTATTGGCCGCGCGGCTCTGCCCCTGTTCGGTACAGGCGATGATCGCGACGCATGTTTCTTCCGAGCCTGCCGCTGCGATGCTGCTGGCGGCCCTCGGCCTTGAGCCGATGATCACCGCCGGGCTGCACCTCGGCGAGGGCACGGGTGCGGTCTGTGCCGTGCCGATGCTCGATATGGCGCTGGAGGTCTATAAAAACATGGCGACCTTTGAACAGATCGGTATGGCGGCCTATGAAGCGCCCGCCGAAACCATTGACGGCATCGTGACCGTATGACGGCGCTGATCATTGGCGGCGCTGCGAGCGGCAAGAGCGCATACGCCGAATCCCTGCTTGAGGGCGTCGAAAATAAGCTTTATATCGCGACGATGCAGCCCTTTGGAGACGATGCGGCGGTGCGCATCGCGCGGCACCGCGCCCTGCGCGCGTCAAAAGGGTTTAAAACGCTCGAGCGGTTCACCGCGTTGGGCGCGCTGACCGACGCCGAACTGCCCGAGGGCTGTGCGGTGCTGCTCGAGTGTCTGGGCAATCTCGCGGCCAACGAGCTGTTTGCGCCGCAGGGGGCTAAGGAGGACGCCGACGCCGCAATTTTGGACGGCATCTCGCGACTCGCTTGCCGCAGCAGTCAATTGGTGGTGGTGACCAACGACATCTTTGCCGACGGTGTGACCTATGACGCCGAGACCACGCGCTATCTTAGTCTGTTGGGCCGCTGCAACGCGCAGATTGCGGCCCGCTTTGACCGCGTGGTTGAGGTGGTATGCGGCATTCCGATTCTGTTAAAGGGGGAGAGCGTATGACAGTTTTGCGGTCCATCGCGCTGGCTTTTGCGATGTTCTCACGCCTGCCCGCCCCCCGCGTGGAATGGAGCGCAAAAAACATGCGCTATATGATGGCGGGCTTTCCGCTCGTAGGCGCGGCGGTCGGGCTGCTGCTGTTCGGCTGGGCTGCTTTGAGCCGCTGGCTCGAACTTGGCGCGGTGCTCACAGCCTGTGGACTGACGCTGATTCCCGTCGCCGTGACGGGTGGCATCCACCTCGACGGCTTTTGCGACACGGTCGACGCGCTGGCCAGCCACGCCGAGCCCGGTCGCAAGTGCGAGATTTTAAAGGATCCTCATATGGGCGCTTTTGCCGCTATCGGGCTGGCAGCCTATTTTTTACTTTATTTTTCGCTTTCTTATACATTGGTACTGTCCCGCCCCGCGCTGCTGCTGCTTTGCTGCGCGCCGGTTTTAAGCCGTGTGCTCAGTGCCCTTTCGGTGATATTTTTGCCCGGGACAGGCGGCACGGGCACGCTGAGCAGCTTTCATGACGCCGCTGATAAGCGGGTGGTAGGGGGCGTGCTCGCGGTGCTGTTGGCGCTCTGTACGGCGGCGATGCTGTCGCTCTCAGTAATCGGCGGCGCGCTGATGCTGCTGGCGGCGGCCCTGTGTTTTTGGCGGCTCGCACGGGTCGCGCAACAGGAATTCGGCGGCATGCGGGGCGATCTGGCGGGTTGGTTTTTGCAGTGCTGCGAGCTGTCCTGCTTAGCCGCGCTGGTAATAAGCCAAAAGGGGGGCTGGTTGTGGTCTTAATCATCGGCGGCGCGCATTGCGGCAAGCGCGATTATGTCGCCGCCCAATTCGGATACGACTTTAAACAGATGTCCAATCAGTTCGACGCCGCGCCGGTACTTTATGACCTTCAGGCGCTGCTTAGGGATAACCCCGATTATAAAGCGCTGCTACCATTACTTTTACAAAAGCAGGTCGTGATCTGCAACGAGGTGGGCTGCGGCGTCGTGCCGATCAACGACGCCGAGCGGGCGTGGCGCGAGACGGTGGGACGGGCCTGCTGCGCGCTGGCACAGCGCGCCGAAAGGGTCATCCGGGTACAGTGCGGCATCGGCGCCGTCATCAAAGGGGGATAAGTGCAAATGGCTGTTTTGGCGGCAATTCTGATCGGCTTTTCGCTCGACCGGCTCTTTGGTGATCCGGCCTGCATCCCGCATCTGGTGGTAGGCATCGGCAAGATGATTTCTCGCTTTGAAAAGGGGCTGCGCAAAGCGTTTTTAAAAACCCCCAACGGCGAGTTGTCGGCGGGGGTGGTGTTGGCGGTTAGCGTTCCGTTTATCTCGTTTGGACTTTGCGCGCTTGCGCTGTGGCTGGCAGGGCTGATTCACCCGGCGGTGCGGCTGGTTCTGGCGGCGCTTATTTGCTGGCAGTGCCTCGCGGCGCGATCGTTAGCGCAGGCGGGGCGGCAGGTGGAACGCGCACTGGATTCCTCCGATATTGATGACGCGCGCCGCGCCGTGGCGCGGGTGGTCGGGCGGGATACCGCCGCGCTCGACCGCGCGGGCATTATACGCGCGGCGGTCGAGACGGTGGCCGAAAACACCTGCGACGGCGTGATTGCGCCATTGTTCTGGCTGGCGGTCGGCGGCGCGCCGCTCGGCGTCTTTTATAAGGCGGTCAACACGCTCGACAGCATGGTCGGCTATAAAAATGCGCGGTATCTTTACTTTGGCCGCGCCTCGGCACGACTTGACGATGCGATGAACTACCTGCCCGCGCGCCTTTCGGCACTGCTGCTGATCGCGTCGGCATGGATATGCGGCTTTGACGCTAAAAACGCGTGGCGGATTTTTAAGCGCGACCGTTATAACCATAAAAGCCCCAACTCGGCGCAGAGCGAATCGGTCTGCGCGGGGGCATTGGGTATTCAGCTTGGTGGCAACGCGGTCTATTTTGGAAAGCGCGTGAAAAAGCCGACGATCGGCGACGCGCTGCGGCCGTGTGAGCCGCAGGATATTCTGCACGCGAACCGGTTGATGCTCTGCACATCAGTGATGGGGCTGTTAACCGCGCTATTGATAAGGGGGCTTTTGCTTTTATGGCCGATTTTGACGGCGCATTAATACATGGCGGCGACGCGCGCGGCTTTTTGGCGCGTTACGGGAAGACGCCGCTCGACTTTTCGGCCAATGTCAATCCGCTCGGGGTACCGCAGGCGGTGCGAGATGCTCTTTGTCACGCGGCGCAGGATGCCGACCGTTACCCGGACCCGCTCTGCCGCGATCTGCGGGCGGCCATCGCCAAAAGTGAAGGGGTGACGCCTGATCAGGTGTTCTGCGCGGCGGGTGCTGCGGAGATCATCTATCGGCTCGCGGCGGCGCTAAAACCCAAGCGGGCACTGATACCGGCGCCGACCTTTTCGGAATATGCGCTGGCGCTGGCCGGGCAGGGTTGCGAAGTTGAGCGGTATTGGCTTAGGGATGAGGACGATTTTACCTTGACCCCGGCGATTTTACCCCAGCTGCGCGCCGGCATCGATCTCATGTTTTTATGTAACCCCAACAACCCGACCGGCAGCGTCATCGACCCCGATTTGATGACGGAAATTTTAAAGCGCTGCGCCGCGCATCATATCCGATTGGTGGTGGACGAATGCTTTCTGGGCTTTACGTCGCGGCCCGAGGCGCACACGCTAACTCCGATGCTGGCGCAATATCAAAACCTGCTGCTGCTAAAGGCGTTTACCAAGCTTTACGGCATGGCGGGGGTGCGGCTCGGCTATTGCCTGAGCGACGACCTCGTGCTACTGCGACGGCTCTATCAAGCCGGGCCGCCGTGGAACGTCTCATCGCTGGCACAGCAGGCGGGTATCGCGGCGCTGGGGGCGCAGGACTATCTCGATGAAAGCCGCGCGATCGTCGCCGCCGAGCGCCCGCGCCTGCACGCCGCCTTGGCGGCGCTGGGCCTGCGTGTCATTTCGGGCGAGGCCAATTATGTTTTGTTTTTTAGTTCCACCCCGAGGCTGCTTGAAAAGCTGTGCCAAAAGGGTATCTTAATCCGCGATTGTGCGAACTTTGAGGGCCTGAGCGACGGCTGGTACCGCATAGCGGTGCGCACACCTTCTGAAAACGACCGGCTGCTCGCGGCGCTTGAGGCCTGTTTATAAGCCGATGATACCCGGCGCTGGCGATATTTTTCGACCAATAAGCGGAATTTTCGCTAAAGCGCGCGTTGTGGCGAAGCGTGCCGTATGATGGCGTTTGTTGTCGGCGTTCATGGACAACCCTGCCGCAGGCAACAGAATCCGACACATAAACAGCGGCTTCGCCACGGCGCGCGCTCTGGCGAAAATACACCTATTATGGCGCTTGCTGTC
>DALYYK010000181.1:0-5984 GCA_031983305.1 Candidatus Fimivivens sp.
TCTCCCAATGCGGGGGCGCTTTTTTTGTGCTGTAATTTTATTTCACAGAGTCATAAATATGGTATAATAAACACATGGCATTATTTGTAACAGCGGGCTGCCAAACAGCAGCGCAAAATGCCGTAATGTCTTTCGCGGGCGGATTTTGACACCGCGCGCCGCGCGCTTCTGGTATTGTCAACATGAAGCCGTCTTTAAGCATTTAGTTTTAAAGCCACTTACACGGGAGGAATAACGATGCGACAGGAAAAAAGTGACCTTATCCGCGATAATATGGCGTTTTTGCGCTTGTTGTCCAAGCAGTTCCCCAATATTCAATCGGTCTCGACCGAGATTATCAACCTTAAGGCGATCTTAGATCTTCCCAAGGGTACCGAACATTTTATCAGCGATCTGCACGGCGAATACGAGGCGGTCGCGCATATCCTCAACAATGCGTCCGGTGTCATCCGGGATAAAATTGACGAGCTCTATAACGACAATTGCTCGGAAGAAGAACGCTCAAAGCTCGCGACGCTGATTTATTATCCGCAACACAAGCTCGACCTGCTCAAAATTGAGCATCAGGACGATCTCGATGATTGGTACCACGACACGCTGATCAAGCTCATCGACATCTGCCGGGTGGTGGCCTCAAAATACACCCGCTCCAAGGTCAGAAAGGCGCTGCCCGCCGACTTTGCGTACATCATTGACGAGCTGCTGCACGCCGACCATTATGAAAAGAACAAAGAGAACTATTACGGGCGCATTTTTTCAACTATTGTCGATGTGGGCCGGGCCGATGCCTTTATCGTGGCGCTCTCAAGCCTGATCAAGCGGCTGGCCGTCGACCAGCTGCACATTATCGGCGATATCTACGACCGCGGCCCGGGCGCCGAGGACATCATGCAGCTTTTGACGCGCCATCACGCCGTCGATATCGTCTGGGGCAACCACGACATGCTCTGGATGGCCGCCGCCGCCGGCAGCGAGGCCTGCATCGCCAACGTACTCAACGTCTCGCTGTCTTACGCAAATGTCGACACACTTGAAAACGGCTATGGCATCAGCCTGCGCGCGCTGACCACCTTTGCCGAAAAGACCTATGGCAGCTCGATGGCCTTTAAGCCCAAGGTGTTAGAGCAGGACAAAATCGGGCTCAACGATATTGAGCTGGTGGCCAAGCTGCGCAAGGCGGCCGCCGTCATGCAGCTCAAGCTCGAGGGGCAGATCATCGCGCGGCACCCCGAGTATGATATGGACGACCGCATGATGCTCGACAAGATCAATTTTGCCGAGGGCACCGTGACGATCGGTGGGCGGGTTTATCCGCTGCGTGACACCAATTTCCCGACCATCAACCCCGACGCGCCCTATGAGCTGACCGAGGAGGAGCGCCAGTTGATGGCGTCTTTAAAGGATTCCTTTATCCGCAGCGACAAGCTTCAGACGCATATGCGGTTTTTGTTTGAGCACGGCAGCTTTTACCGCTGCTGCAACTCCAACCTGCTGTTCCATGGGTGTGTGCCGCTTAACCGCGACGGCTCGTTTGAACGGTTTGAGTTTGACGGAAGACGGCTGTGGGGCAGGCGGCTGTTCGACTTTTGCGAGCAGAAGGTGCGAGAGGGCTATTTTGGTATTCGGGGCACCAAAGAAAAGCGCGACGGTGAGGACTTTATGTGGTGGCTCTGGTGCGGCAAAAACTCGCCGGTGTTCGGCAGAACCCGCATGACCACCTTTGAGCGCATGCTGGTGGAGGACAAAGCCTCGCACGAGGAGCCGAAGAACCACTACTACCACTACATGAACGACCCGAAGGTCATCACCGGCATTTTCGAGGAGTTTGGGCTTAACCCCGATGAATCGCATATCATCAACGGCCATATTCCGGTTAAGTCGAAGGACGGTGAAAGTCCGATCAAATGCGGCGGCAGGCTGCTGACCATCGACGGCGGCTTCTGCAAGGCGTATCAGAAGACCACCGGCATTGCGGGTTATACGCTCATCTACAATTCCTACGGCATGCGGCTGGTGTCACATGGGCCGTTTACGGGTATTGGCGAGGCGGTGCAGCAAAATACCGACATTCTCTCCAAGACCGATATTCTCGAGGTAGCGAACCGCCGCAAGCTGGTGGCCGACACCGACATCGGTGTCGAGCTGCGCAGCCAGATCGATACGCTGACGCTGCTGCTTGAGGCGTATCATTCCGGCGCGATGCCACAGCTTTCGCGCTGATGCGGCGAGGACTTTCCGGCACGGCGCTACAGGCGCTGGCGGCCTTGAGCATGACGTTAGATCACGTCGGAGCGGTCATTATGCGGGAGAAACAGATCCCATGGGCGGCAGTATTGCACAAAATGCCGATATTGTTTGCGCTGCGCGCCATTGGGCGCGCAGCCTTCCCGATTTTTGCGTTTTTACTCGCGCAGGGCATGCTGCACACCCGCAGCCGCAAACGCTTTATTCTGCGGTTAGCGGCGTTTGCGCTGTTGTCCGAGCTGCCATTTGATCTGGCGTTTTATGGCGTCGTCTATTATCCGGACCATCAGAACGTCTTTTTTACGCTGTTGTTGGGGGCGGTCTGTATTACGCTTTTTGACAGCGGCCAAGTACCCGGCGTTGTCGCTGTCTTGGGTACATCGCTGCTGGCGCAGCTGCTGTGCACCGATTATGCCGCATTGGGCGTGCTAACCATCCTGATGTTTTGGCGGCTGTCTGAGAGGGGTGCGACAGGCGTCGTTGCAGCGCTGCTGCTGTTTATTGGCGGCTGTCTCTTAGGCGGACAGCGGGTTTACCTTTTCTGTCTGCTAAGCCTGCCTTTTTTGCTGTGTTATAACGGCGCGCGCGGCGGCCCGAGCGGGTGCGTCGGCGCGGCGATCAGAAGGTGGGGCTTCTATTTTTACTACCCCGCGCACCTGCTGGTACTGTCCGCGCTGGCAGGACATTAACGATCCTTGGCCCAAAAGGGATTTTTTGGCGTGCTTTTCAATACCTGCAAAGCATTTTTACATTGTTTTTTTGTCAAAAACAGTGTAAAAGAACAGCAGAATATGAATATTATGTTGACAAGCGCAGCGTTACGCAATAAAATTAATGGGTGTTTTAATATAATATTCCTAAAAATGCGTTGTAACGTGGACGAGGAAAAACGAGCAGGAAGAAAATGACAAGGAGTGTAGTTTAAAATGGACCTTATCATCCTAATGCCCATCGGGGCGGCAGCGGCGCTGCTATTTGCGTACCTGCGCTCAAAGAAGGTATTGGCCGAGAGCGAAGGCACCGAGTTGATGAAAAAGATTTCAGCTTCTATCCGCGAGGGCGCGAATGCTTATCTCAAACGCCAGTACAGCGGTGTGGCAAAGTTTTTTGCCGTAGTTTTTGTCCTGATGCTGGGGCTGGTTTTCATGGGCCAGATGGAAATCTGGGTGCCCATCGCCTTTGTAACCGGCGGCTTCTTTTCGGCGCTCTCCGGTTTTATCGGCATGAAAATTGCAACTTCAGCGAACGCCAGAACCGCCAAAGCCGCCAATGACAGCCTGAACCACGGCCTGCGCGTCGCTTTTTCGGCCGGAGCGGTCATGGGCTTTACCGTCGTGGGCCTGGGGCTTCTGGATATGAGCCTTTGGTTCTATTTTCTGAAGTATATTGTCTTTGCCGCGCTGTCTGAAGCGGAGCAGGCGGTTCACATTTCCGCGCTGATGCTCACCTTTGGCATGGGCGCTTCGATGATGGCGCTGTTCGCCCGCGTCGGCGGCGGTATCTTCACTAAGGCGGCCGACGTCGGCGCCGACCTTGTCGGCAAGGTTGAGGCCGGTATCCCTGAGGACGATCCCAGAAACCCCGCCGTTATCGCCGATAACGTCGGCGACAACGTCGGCGACGTCGCGGGTATGGGCGCCGACCTTTATGAATCTTATGCGGGCGCGAGACTCTCGGCCTGCGCGCTTGCCGTTGCCGCCGGTTTTGGCATGGACGGCATGGCGGTTCCGATGGTGCTTTCGGCCATCGGCATCTTTGCTTCGATCATCGGCACCTTCTTTGTCAAGACCGGCGAGAATGCCGACCAGAGAAGCCTGCTGGGCTCTTTACGCAAGGGTACCTATATCGCCAGCGTGTTGGTGGCCATCGGCGCTTATTTCCTGATTGACTATGTGTTTAAGGGCGAGCAGTTCGGCCTGTTTGTCGCGATTATGGTCGGCCTTGTGGCGGGCAACGCCATCGGCTATTTCACCGAGTACTACACCTCCGACACCTATAAGCCTACCCAGCGGCTGGCGGCCTCGTCCGAGACCGGCTCGGCCACCATCATCATCAGCGGTCTGGCGCTGGGCATGATGTCCACCGCTATTCCGGTCATTATTGTCGGCATCGCCGTCATCATCAGTTTTATTGTCTCGGGCGGTAACGCCCGTTTTGAGGCGGGTTTGTTTGGCATCGGCCTTTCGGCGGTCGGCATGCTCTCGACGCTTGGCATCACGCTTGCGACCGACGCTTACGGCCCTGTGGCCGACAACGCCGGCGGCATTGCCGAGATGGCCGGTCTTGACGAGTCGGTTCGCACCCGCACCGACGCGCTCGATTCGCTGGGCAACACCACTGCCGCGACCGGCAAGGGCTTTGCCATCGGCTCCGCAGCGCTCACGGCACTAGCCCTTGTCGCGGCCTATGTCGACCAGTGTAAGGCCATTGCGCCCGATCTTGTGCTGAATCTCAGCGTCACCAACCCGGCTGTTCTGGTCGGCCTGTTCTTTGGCGCGGTGCTGCCCTTTGTCTTTGCGGCCATGACGATGGAGTCGGTCGGTAAGGCGGCCATGAGCATCGTCACCGAGGTTCGGCGCCAGTTCAAGACCATCCCTGGCCTGATGGAAGGCACCGCCGAGCCGGATTACCACACCTGCGTCGACCTTTGCACCAAGAGCGCCCAGCAGGAGATTATGGCCCCCTCGGTCATGGCGATTGTTGTGCCGATCGCCACCGGCTTGCTGCTTGGCGTTGACGGTGTCACCGGCCTGCTCATGGGCGCCACCACCTCTGGCTTTATTCTCGCCATCATGATGTCCAACTCGGGCGGCGCGTGGGATAACGCCAAGAAGTATATCGAGGCGGGCCATCACGGTGGCAAGGGTTCGGATTGCCACAAGGCCGCCGTTGTCGGCGACACAGTGGGCGACCCCTTCAAGGACACCTCGGGTCCGTCGATCAACATTCTGATCAAGCTGCTTTCGACCGTTTCAATTTCGTTCGCGGCGCTGATCGTCCGCTTTGGCCTGCAACTGTTTTAGCGCTTATGTAAAAAGAGGGGCCGCCGTTAAATTTAACGGCGGCCCCTTGGC
This sequence comes from Candidatus Fimivivens sp., assembly GCA_031983305.1. Classification (GTDB taxonomy): domain Bacteria; phylum Bacillota; class Clostridia; order Oscillospirales; family Ruminococcaceae; genus Yanshouia. The sequence goes on from DALYYK010000181.1 coordinate 5,319, forward strand.
ACTTGTCGACCATATATATTGCCCCTCATATTATGCGGTAGCAATTTGTGTTTTTCAGACTTTTGGGGTACAATCGTATAATCGCTTATATCGCATTTGAATGGCCGTATGCGTTACACCTTCGGATGTGGATGGCGTCTATTATCTTTTCAGGAGGTTGTTTCGTGCAAAAGATTAAAAACGCCTGGCCTTACTTGCTGGCTACGGCATTAGGTTTTTACCTGCTGCCGCTGCTGCTGCGGGACACAGGATCGGCGATACTGCTGCTGCTTGTTGTGATTCCACTTATTTGCTTTGGTTGTGCGTGCCTATATGGCATTCAATGTGCATTTAGCCCATACTATGCGCTGATTGTAGCCGCTTTGTTTTTGCCGACCATTTTTATCTTTTATAATTCGTCCGCATGGATTTATGTTGTAGGGTATGGCGTTATTGCCTTGACAGGCAATTTGATTGGCGCGAGGCTTTATCGCTGGACCAAGTAAGCCCGTTTCCCGCGCGCAGCCGCATAAAAGAAAACGCAGCCTGATCTGATTTTAGTCATTTCAGGATGCGTTTTATTTTGTGCTCCGGTCAGAGTATGCTTTGTTTATGACAATTCGCTTATTAGCGCAGTATTCAGGGCCCGCAAGGAGGCTTTGGCCAATTTTGCAGCCTATCCGCGGC
>DALYYK010000182.1:0-3524 GCA_031983305.1 Candidatus Fimivivens sp.
CGACTGGGACATGATGATCGGCGAGGGCCGCGTCAAGGCTTATATCAACTGCTACACCGCCGACTCGGGTGTCACCAATGTTTCGCGCCGCTACCGTGACGCCTATGAGAAGGGTAAGCTCATTATGGAGGACTATTCTCAGGACGCCGTCATGATGATGCTGCACGCCGCTTCGCTGGGCCTGCCCTTTTTGCCTGTGCGTTTGATGATGGGCTCGTCGCTTGTCGATATGTGGGGCATCAGCAAGGAAGTCAGAAAGACCATTCCGAAGCTGCCCGAGGACAAGTTTGTCTATATCGACAACCCCTTCAACCCCGGTGAGAAGGTCGTTGCGCTGCCGGTGCCCAAGCTCGACACCGCCATCATCCACGTTCAGAAGGCCGCGCCCGACGGCACCTGCTCGATCGAGGGCGACGAGTTCCACGATGTCGACATCGCGGTCGCCGCGAAGAACGTCATCGTCACCTGCGAAGAGCTGGTCTCCAACGAGCAGATCCGCCTCGACCCGACCAAGAACAGCATTCCGCCTTTCTGCGTCTCGGCGGTTGTGCATGCGCCGTTCGGTGCGCACCCCTCGCAGTGCTACAACTACTACGACTACGACAACCCCATGCTCAAGGAGTATGGCGACGCCTCTAAGACTGACGAGACCTTTAAGGCGTTTGTGGATAAATATGTCTACGGCCCCAAGACCCACGAAGAATATCTTGACGTTGTCGGCGCCGCCCGCCTTGTCAATCTGTATAACGTTCCCGGCTACGGCTATGCCACCAAAGAGTTAAAGAAGTAAGGAGGGCGCTCACAATGGCTAATTACACAAACTATACCAACAAAGAAATGCAGGCTGTGACCATCGCCAAGGTGATTGAGAATGGCCAGATTGTTATCGTCGGCACCGGTCTTCCGCTGATCGGCGCGTCCCTTGCAAAGCGCGTTTTTGCGCCGGGCTGCCAACTTATCGTTGAGAGCGGTTTGATGGACTGCGACCCCATCGAGGTTCCCCGTTCGGTTGGCGACAACCGTTTTATGGCGCATTGCGCCGTGCAGTGGCCCAACGTCCGCTTCATCGGCTTTGAGGCCAACGAGTGGCTGCACGACAACAACCGCCTCATCGCATTCATCGGTGGCGCGCAGATCGATCCCTATGGCAACGTTAACTCCACCTCGATCGGCGACTACCACCATCCCAAAACACGCTTCACCGGCTCGGGCGGCGCAAACGGCATCGCGACCTTTGCCAACACCGTCATCATGATGCAGCACGAGAAGCGCCGCTTTATTGATAAAATCGACTATATCACCAGCCCCGGCTACATCGACGGCCCCGACGGCCGCGCCAAGATGGGTCTACCCACCAACCGTGGTCCTCAGATGGTCGTTACCGACCGTGGCATCATGAAGTTTGATGAGAAAACCAAGCGCATGTACCTTGCCGGTTACTATCCCACCTCCTCTCCCGAGGATGTCATTGAGAACACCGGATTTGACATTGATGTATCGCGCGCGGTGGCGCTCGAAGCGCCCGATCCTGAGGTTATCCGCATGATCCGTGAGGAGATTGACCCGGGCCAGGCGTTCATCCAGGTTCCCAAGGACTAAGAACGACGCATAAGGAAGGGAGATAAAGTCATGAGCAACTATTCGATGCCCAGCTATTTCCAGAACATGCCGGTTATAGGCAAGCCGCTGGTTAATCCCAATGCTGAGAACGAGGCGGAGATCAAAGCAAGAGAGCAGGAGATGGCCGAGAAAATTGAGGCTGTGCTCGATAACGGCCGCTCGACCGAGAGCCTGAACAAAGACGGCCAGATGACCGCTATGCAGCGCGTCTATTCGCTGATTGACGCGGGCACCTGGTGCCCCCTGAACACGCTTTACAACCCGATGGACAACGACGGTGGCTCCACCGCCATCATCAAGGGTCTTGGCCGCATCGGCGGCAAGTGGGCGGTTATTGTTGCTTCTGACAACAAGAAGCTCGCCGGCGCTTGGATTCCCGGTCAGGCCGATAACCTGATCCGCGCTTCCGACACCGCCAAGCGTCTGCGCATTCCGCTGATTTATGTCCTGAACTGCTCGGGCGTTAAGCTCGACGAGCAGGAGAAGGTCTATCCCAACCGCCGCGGCGGCGGTACTCCCTTCTATCGCAACGCTGAGCTGGCCCAGATGGGTATTCCGGTTCTCGTCGCGATTTATGGCACCAACCCCGCGGGCGGTGGCTATCACTCGATCAGCCCGACCATCCTGATTGCCCACGCCAACGCCAACATGGCGGTCGGCGGCGCCGGTATTCTCGGCGGCATGAACCCCAAGGGCTATGTCGACCATGAAAGCGCGATGGCGCTGATTGACGCGACCGAGAACAGCGGCCCCGAGGTGGCCCCTCCCGGTGCGGTCGGCGTGCACCACAACCAGACCGGTTTCTTCCGTGAGGTTTACGCCGAGGAGCAGGGTGTGTTGGAAGCCATCAAGAAGTATATGGAGTACACGCCCGCTTACAATCTTGAGTATTTCCGCGTCGACGAGCCCCGTGAGCCGCAGTTTGACGCTGCCGATCTTTACAGCATTGTTCCCACCAACCAGAAGAAGACCTACAACACCTATGAGGTGATGGCCCGTATCTTCGATAACTCCGAATTCTTCGAGTACAAGAAGGGCTATGGTCCTGAGATGATCACTGGCCTTGCCAAGATCGACGGTCTGCTGGTCGGCGTTATTGCCAACGCGCAGGGTCTGCTTATGAACTACCCTGAGTACCGCGGCGAGGGCGCGATGGGCATCGGCGGTAAGCTTTACCGTCAGGGGCTTATCAAGATGAACGAGTTTGTGACGCTGTGCGCGCGCGACTGCATCCCGCTGGTCTGGCTTCAGGACACCACCGGCATCGACGTCGGCGACCCCGCCGAGTGCGCCGAGCTGCTGGGCTTGGGTCAGGGCTTGATCTACTCGATTCAGAAGTCCGACATGCCCTCTCTTGAGATTACACTGCGCAAGGGCACCGCTGCGGCGCACTATGTGCTGGGCGGCCCGCAGGGCAACGACACCAACGTCTTCTCGCTGGGCACCGCTGCGACCGAGATCTACGTCATGCATGGCGAGACCGCCGCTGCCGCGATGTACTCTCGCCGTCTGGTCAAGGACCACAAGGCGGGCAAGGACATCGGCCCGATCATCGACAAGATGAATGAGCTGATTCGCGAGTACGCCGAGAAGTCCAGCCCCTTCTACTGCGAGAAGGACGGCTTTGTCGACAAGATTGTCGATATGAACATGCTGCGCCCTTATATTAAGGCGTTCGCGAGTGCCTGCTATCAGAATCCCAAGGCGGTCTGCCCCTTCCACCAGATGCTGACCCCCAGAACCATGCGGGATTACGAGACCTTTACCAAGAAGTAAAACGAGTTGATTGATGCCGCACTGCGCCCTTAGGTGGGCGCGGTGCGGCATTAGGAGAAAGTGGTTATGAGCGATATCATCACAATGGGCATCGACGTCGGTTCCACCGCGTCAAAATGTGTTGTCCT
>DALYYK010000182.1:3534-5911 GCA_031983305.1 Candidatus Fimivivens sp.
AAAAACGGCAAGGAGATTCTCGGCAAGGCGTTGGCACCGGTTGGCGCCGGCACCAGCGGCCCCGAGCGGATTGTCAAGGAGATTGTCGAGGAAACCGGCATCAAGATTGAGGATATGAACTATATCCTCGCGACGGGCTATGGCCGCAACTCGATTCCTTTTGCGCACCAGCAGATGAGCGAGCTTTCATGCCATGCCAAGGGCGCGCATTTTCTGTTCCCCGAGGTCCGCACCGTCATCGACATCGGCGGGCAGGACGTCAAGGTGATGCAGATTGAAAACGGCGCGATGATTAACTTTCAGATGAACGACAAATGTGCCGCGGGCACAGGCCGTTTTCTGGACGTTATGGCCCGTGTGCTCGAGGTCAAGGTCAGCGATCTGGCCATGCTGGGGTCGCATTCGACCAAGCGGGTGGCCATCAGCTCGACCTGCACCGTTTTTGCCGAATCGGAGGTCATCTCCCAGCTGGCGCAGAACACCGACAAATGCGACATCATCAATGGAATTCACCATTCGATTGCCAGCCGCGTTGTAGGCCTTGCGCACCGCGTAGGTGTCCGCGACATGGTGGTCATGACCGGCGGCGTCGCTCAGAATACGGGCGTCGTTCAGGCGCTTGAGAACGAGCTGGGGCATACCATTTACACCTCGCCGCTCACGCAGTATGTCGGCGCGCTGGGCGCAGCGCTGTTTGCTTACCAGAAATGTCTAAAGAATTTATCGGATTAGGCGCTGCCCCGTGCGGCGTCGCATCCCGAACGAATTTGGAGGTATGAATTATCATGGCTGAAACTGAAAAGACCACAGCGGCCGCCCCGGAGGCGGCACCGGTCAAAAAGGCTCCCGCGCCGGTCAGCCCCGGCACGAAGGCGCTGCGCGACGTTGTCTCCAACGTCTACGCCGCCGCTTGGAAGGCCAAGGAAGAAGGACGCCCCGTGGGCTGGTCCTCTTCCAAGTTCCCCTGCGAGATTACCGAGGCGCTCGGCCTCGCGGTCGTTTACCCTGAGAATCAGGCCGCCGGCATTGCCGCGCAGCACGATGGTGAGCGTATGTGTCAGATTGCCGAGGAGATGGGCTTTGACGCCGACATCTGCGGCTATGCGCGCATCAGTCTGGCCTGTGCGGCCGGCGCGATTACCACCAATGAGAGCCGCCGCGTTCCTCTGCCCGATTTTGTCATCTGCTGCAACAACATTTGCAACTGTATGACCAAGTGGTATGAGAACATCTGTCGGATGAACAACATTCCGTTGATTATGATCGACGTGCCCTACAATAACGAGGTCACCGTCAGCGACGAGCAGGTCGCTTACATCCGCGCGCAGTTCGACGACGCCATTGAGCAGCTTGAAAAGATTGCGGGCAAGAAGATGGACCCGAAGAAGTTTGAGGAGGCTTGCGCCAACGCCAACCGCACTGCCAAGGCATGGCTCAAGGTCTGTGATTATCTGCAGCACAAGCCCGCCCCGATGAGCGGCTTTGACCTCTTCAACCACATGGCCGACGTCGTGACGGCCAGAGGCAAGGTGGAAACCGCCGAAGCCTTTGAGCTGCTGGCCACCGAGCTCGAGGAGCATGTCAAGAACGGCACGACCACTGCTCCGTTCCCGGAGCAGCACCGCGTCATGTTCGAGGGCATTCCCTGCTGGCCCGACCTTAAAGCATTGTTTAAGCCGCTAAAGGCCAACGGCGTCAACGTGACGGCCGTCGTTTACGCCCCCGCCTTCGGCTTTGTCTACAACGACATGGACGAAATGGCGAGAGATTACTGCAAGGCGCCCAACTCGGTTTGCATCGAGCAGGGTGTTGAGTGGCGCGAGGAGATCTGTCGCGCGAACAAGGTTGACGGCGTGCTGGTGCACTACAACCGCAGCTGCAAGCCCTGGAGCGGCTATATGGCCGAGATGCAGCGCCGCTTTACCCGCGATCTTGGCGTACCCTGCGCGGGCTTTGACGGCGATCAGGCCGACCCCCGCAACTTTAACGCCGCCCAGTACGAGACCCGCGTTCAGGGCCTTGTGGAAGCGATGCAGGAAAACAAACGCATCAAAGAGGAGGGCCGTGCATAATGGGTATCGAAGCTTTACTGAAGGAATTTACCGATATTGCCGCAGCGCCCGGTCGGCAGCTGCACGATTTTAAAGCGGCGGGCAAAAAGATTATTGGCGTACTGCCCTACTTTGCGCCCGAAGAGTTGGTCTACGCCGCCGGTATGGTGCCGATGGGACTGTGGGGCAGCAACAACAAGACCATTGTCAAGGCCAAGGAATATTGCGCCACCTTTTACTGCACCATCGCCCAGATCGGTCTTGAGATGCTGCTCGACGGCACCTTAGACCAGCTCGACGGCATCATCACCCCCACCATCTGCGAT
>DALYYK010000183.1:0-5911 GCA_031983305.1 Candidatus Fimivivens sp.
GTTACCTTCTCCATTTCCATTGTGGCATCGAGCGTCGTCAGAATGCCATGGTCGCGGTAGTAACCTACCAACGGTTCAGTCTGCTCATGATAAACCTCAAGACGCTTGAGCACCGTCTCGGGCGCATCATCATTTCTGATGCAAAGCGCGCCGCCGCATTTATCGCAGGTACCCTCTTTTGCAGGGGGATTGTTTGTGATGTGATACGGTGTGCCGCATTTGGTGCAGGTGCGCCTGCCGGTCATGCGGGCGATAATCTCATCATCGGTAATCTCGAGTTTTATGACGGCGTCAATTCTGCCGCCCATTTTCTCAAATTCCTCCGCCTGCACAACCGTGCGCGGAAAGCCGTCCAGAATATAGCTGTCGCGGTCGTCGAGCTTCTTAAGCTGTGTCAGGTAATTAGACACAATTTCAACAACCAGCTCATCAGGCACCAGCTTGCCGTGTTCAGTGTACGCCTGAAAGCGTTTTCCCAGCTCCGAGCCGCTGTTGATCGCTTCTCGAATCATATTGCCGGTTCCGATAATCGGAATATTCAGCTTTTTAGAAACGATTTCAGCCTGTGTACCCTTACCGGCACCGGGGGAGCCAAGCAATATCATTTTCATGACTGCACATTCCTCCACTCATTATTCGAGGAAACCTTTATAATGACGCATCATCATCTGACTCTCAAGCTGCCGCACCGTATCAAGCGCAACGCCTACGAGAATGATGACCGAGGTTCCACCCAAAGAAATATTCATTCTGGTCAGAGCGCCCACGCCGATCGGCACAGTGGCGATAAGGGCCAGAAAGAGGCCGCCCAAAAAGGTGGTCTTGCCAACAATCTTGGCGATATAGTCGGAGGTCGGCTTACCCGGGCGAATACCGGGAACCGTGCCGCTGTTCTTGCGCAGATTATTGGAAATTTCAATCGGGTTATACTGAATTGCAACATAAAAATAGTTAAAACCAATGATCAGTATAAAGTAAAGGACTGCATACAACAGGGTGTTGTGGTTAAACAGCGACAGGAATTTTCCTAAAAAGGAGGTGGCCGACGCGTTAACAAACCCGTTGATCGTAGAGGGAATTGCAAGGATGGTCGAAGCGAAGATGATGGGCAGAACACCCGACATATTGACCTTGATCGGAATGAAGGTCGTCTGTCCGCCATACTGCTTGCGACCCACGATTCTCTTGGCATACTGCACGGTGATGCGACGCTCGGCGTTGGTCATCACAATAATAAAGGCGATGACAAACAGGAACAGCACGCAAACAAGCGGTACGCCGAAGAAATAGAAAGTGTAGCCGTCGATGGCATATTTGATATACTCGACCATCGTGTTAATCATCGCGCCGCCACGGGAGACGATACCGATGAACAGAATCATCGAAATGCCGTTGCCGATGCCACGCTGGTCAATGCGCTCGCCCAAGAACACGACAAGCATCGCGCCTGCGGTAAAGCACAGCACAATGATCACGCGGGCAAAATAATACTGCCAGCCGTCAAACGCGTCAATCGCGCCCTGCGCATTTAAGAGCGTCATATAGGCATAGGCCTGAAGCAACGCCAGACCCAGCGTCGTGTAACGGGTGATTCTGGCGAGTCTGCGCTTACCCTCTTCGCCCTCTTTGGCCAGATTCTCAAGGTAGGGAATGGCCACGGTGAGCAGCTGGATCACGATTGAAGACGTGATATAGGGCGAAATCGAAAGTGCAAACAGCGTGCTGCGTGAAAACGCGCCGCCGGTGAGAACATCGAGATAGCCGAAGATGCCGCCGGTGGCGGTTACCATCTGGCCCAGCACCGTTGGGTCGAGAAAGGGCACGGGAATCTGTGAGCCGACGCGGGTCAGCATCAGAATGAAAAGCGTAAAGAGAAGTTTTTTTCTGAGATCCTCAATTTTCCAGGCGTTTCTGAGGGTTTCCAGCATTTCACTTCACCTCGGCCTTTCCTCCCGCTGCCTCAATCTTTTCCTTGGCAGTTGCGGAGAAAGCCGTTGCAACTACGGTAAGCTTGCGGTTCAGCTCGCCTCTGCCTAGGATTTTGATGCCGTCGCGGGTATTCTTAACGATGCCGGCCTTTGAAATGGCTTCGGCATCTACGACCGCGCCGTCTTCAAAACGGTTGAGAACATCCACGTTGATAGAGATATATTCCTTCGCAAAGATGTTGTTGAAACCTCTCTTGGGAATACGTCTCTGGAGAGGCATCTGGCCGCCTTCAAAACCGGGGCGCACGCCGCCGCCGGAACGGGCCTTCTGGCCCTTATGGCCCTTGCCCGCAGTCTTACCGTTGCCAGAGCCGGCGCCTCTGCCCTTGCGGAAGGCATCCTTGGTGGAACCGGGCGCCGGGGATAACTCATGCAGTTTCATGATAGCTTGCACCTCCTTATTATGCCTCGGTCCAAGCGACTAAATGGGAGATCTTATTGATCTTGCCTCTTGTTGCCGCATTGTCAGGCTGAATGGTTTCGTTGCCGATCTTACGAAGACCGAGTGCTTCGGCGGTGGCAATCTGGTCCTCTTTAGAACCGGCAAGGCTCTTGACCAGCTTTACTTTGATGTTAGCCATAATCCACTAACCTCCTAGCCCAAGATCTCGTCAACGGATTTGCCGCGAATGGCGGCGACCTCGTCGACGTTGCGCAGCGACCGCAAACCATTGATGGTGGCAGTCACAACATTGCAAGGGTTGTTGGAACGCTGGCACTTGGTTCTGATGTCCTTGATGCCGGCAATCTCAAGCACGGCACGCACCGGGCCGCCAGCGATAACGCCGGTACCCTGAGGTGCGGGGAGCATCAGCACAGAGCCTGCGCCAAACTTACCGACCACTTCATGCGGGATGGTGGTACCCCTCATCGAAATTTTAAATAGATTCTTCTTGGCGTCTTCAATACCCTTGCGGATCGCATCGGGGACTTCGCCGGCCTTTCCAAGACCGTAGCCGACAGTGCCGTTTCCGTCACCGACGACAACCAGCGCGGCGAATTTGAAGATTCGGCCGCCCTTAACCGTTTTAGAAACACGGTTGATGGCGACAACTCTCTCAGTGAGTTCTAATGCCGTTGCGTCTATACGAGCCAATCCTATCCCTCCTTAGAAGTTGAGACCGCCCTCGCGGGCACCCTCAGCAAGTTCTTTAACGCGTCCGTGGTAGATGTAGCCGCTGCGGTCGAACACGACATCGGTGATGCCCTTTTCAACTGCGCGCTGCGCGACCAGCTTGCCGATTGCGCGAGCTGCATCTTTGTTTGTGCCCTTCTCAGAGAAGTCCTTCTCCAACGAAGAAGCAGACACCAGAGTGACGCCGGCTTTATCGTCGATGATCTGGGCGTAGATGTTCTTCTCAGAACGGAAAACGCTCAGACGCGGACGCTCTGTTGTGCCGCTGACCTTGTTTCTGACGCGGAAATGGCGCTTAAGACGTGCTTTATTGCTATCAGGCTTTGTGATCATTTTGCATTCACTCCTTTCTTACTTTTTACCCTTGCCGGCCTTGCCTTCCTTACGGATGATGACCTCGCCGACATATTTGATGCCCTTGCCCTTATAAGGCTCCGGCGGGCGCTTCTCGCGCACTTCGGCGGCAAACTGACCGACGGTCTGCTTGTCAATGCCGACAATGGTGATCTTGTTCGGGGCGGGAACCTCGATGGTGATGCCATCGATCTCGCTCATGATAACCTGATGCGAGAAGCCCAGGTTCATGACCAGGTTCTTGCCCTGCTTGGCGACACGGTAGCCGACGCCGTTGACCTCAAGATCTTTCTTAAAGCCCTCGTGGCAGCCGGTGACCATGTTGGAAACCAGCGTTCTGGTCAGGCCGTGCAGGCTGCGGTGCGCCGGCTCGTCGGACGGACGGGTCACGACAACCTCAGCGCCCTCCACGGCGATATTCATGGCCGGGTTAAACGCCTGGGTCAGGGTGCCCTTAGGGCCCTTGACGGTGACCTCAGAGCCGTTGACCTTAACCTCGACGCCCGCGGGGATGGCGATGTGTTTTCTTCCGATTCTAGACATCTTCTTCGCCCCCCTTACCAGATGAAGGCGAGCACTTCGCCGCCAACATTCTGTTTTCTGGCTTCCTTGTCGGTCATGACGCCTTTAGATGTCGAAAGAATGGCAATGCCAAGTCCTCTCATGACGCGGGGCATCTCTTCGCAGCTGGTGTAGATACGAAGACCCGGCTTGGAAACTCTTCTTAAACCGGTGATAACGGGCGTTTTGCCGGCAGAGTACTTGAGTACAATGCGAATGACGCCCTGCTTGCCGTCTTCAGAAACGGTGAAGCTCTTAATATAGCCCTCATCCAACAGAATCTGGGCGATCGCCTTCTTCATGTTAGAGGCGGGAACATCGACCGTATCGTGCTTTGCCGTGCTCGCATTACGAATGCGGGTCAGCAAATCAGCGATGGTATCGGTGATATGCATGCCGTTAACCTCCTTTGTATACTCTTACCAGCTTGCCTTACGCACGCCGGGAATCTGTCCTTTGTACGCCAGCTCTCTGAAGCAGATACGGCAGACGCCGTATTTTCTCAGATACGCATGGGGACGGCCGCAGATCTTGCATCTGTTATATTCTCTGGAAGAGAACTTCGCAGGGCGCTGCTGCTTAATTTTCATACTGGTCTTTGCCATGCTTCAATCTCCTCCTTACTTGGCGAACGGGCAGCCGAGCTCTACGAGCAGGGCCTTGCCTTCTTCGTCGGTCTTGGCGGTGGTGACAAAAGAAATATCCATGCCGCGCACCTTGTCGATCTTGTCGAACTCAATTTCGGGGAACATAAGCTGTTCCTTTAAGCCGAAGGTAAAGTTGCCTCTGCCGTCAAAGCCGTTGGCCGAGATGCCACGGAAATCGCGGACACGGGGCATAGCGACGGAAAAAAGTCTATCGACAAATTCAAACATTCTCTCACCGCGCAGGGTGACCTTGCAGCCAACCGGCATGCCTTCGCGAAGCTTAAAGTTCGCGACCGACTTCTTGGCTTTGCAGATCACGGCGCGCTGGCCGGTAATCTTACCCAGATCGCCGAGAATCGCCTCAATAATCTTGGGGTTGTCTCTGCCTTCGCCGCAAGCGACGTTGATCACAACCTTCTCAAGCTTGGGGATCTGCATGACACTCTTGTAGCTGAATTTCTTCATCAGCTCGCCGGCCACTTCATTGTTGTAACGGTCTTTCAATCTAGCCATGTATCTAATCCTCCTCACTTAAAAAGTCGCGTTGCATTTTTTGCAAACACGCGTTTTGGTGCCATCCGCCAGCAATTTGTGGGCCACTCGCGTAGCCTTGCCGCACGAGGGGCAGACGAGCATCGCCTTGGAGGCGTAAAATGCGCCCTCAGCCTTGACAATGCCGCCGCTTTCGCCGGCACGGCGGGGCTTCACATGCTTGGTAACCATGTTAATGCCCTCAACGATAAGCTTCTGCTCCTTGGGAGAGGTCTGTAAAACCTTGCCCTTCTTGCCCTTATCTTTGCCGGACAGGATGACGACCGTGTCATCTCGTTTGACATGAAGTTTGTTCACGCTCGTACACCTCCGTTACAGAACCTCGGGAGCGAGGCTCAAAATTTTCAGGTAGTCCTTTTCACGAAGCTCTCTCGCAACCGGTCCAAAGATACGGGTACCCTTGGGGTTCTTGTCTTCTTTGATAATGACTGCCGCGTTATCGTCAAAGCGGATATAGGTGCCGTCTTCACGGCGCAGGCCCTTTGCGGAACGAACCACAACAGCCTTGACTACATCACCCTTTTTAACCGCGCCGCCGGGAGCAGCTTTCTTCACCGACGCTACGATTATATCGCCAATATTGGCGTATCTTCTTCTGGTGCCACCGAGCACTCGGATGCACATAAGCTCCTTAGCGCCGCTGTTGTCGGCAACCTTAAGATAAGTTTGCATCT
>DALYYK010000184.1:0-5894 GCA_031983305.1 Candidatus Fimivivens sp.
GGTATTAATCGCGCTTTTTGGGCTGATGCTGCTGGGGGTACCGGTGGCCTTTTCGATTATATCCGCCGGTATGGTCTACTTAAACGTGACAAACACCAGCTTTCTGGTTGTGGCCCAGCGCCTCGTATATGGCTTAAACTCGTTTACGCTGCTGGCGGTGCCGCTGTTTATTCTCGTGGGCAATCTCATGGATTTCGGCGGCATCTCCAAGCGTCTGACCGACTGGGCCAAGAGCCTCTTAGGCTGGATGCCCGGTGGCTTAGGTATCGTCACCGTGTTTAGCTGCGCTATTTTTGCGGCGCTGACCGGCTCGGGTCCTGCCACCGTCGCCGCCATCGGCTCGATTATGCTGCCGTCCATGTCCAAGGCCGGCTATTCAAAAGAAAGCAGCGCCGGACTCGTCGCGGCCGCGGGCGCACTGGGCCCCATTATTCCGCCCAGCATCCCGATGATTATTTACGGCGTAACCATGAGTCTTTCGATTCCCGCCATGTTCATCGCCGGCATCGTGCCCGGGCTGGTTATCGCGGCGGCTCTGAGCGTTGTCAACGTCATTTTTGCCTTTAAAAACCCCGAGGTTTTAAAACACGCGGGCCAAACGAAATTCGACCTGAAATATTCGCTCAAAATGTTCTGGAAGGCGCTGGGCGCACTCGGTCTGCCGGTGCTGATTTTAGGCGGCATCTACGGCGGCATTTTTACCCCCACGGAATCCGCGGCGGTGGGCATCGTGTATGCGTTGATCGTCGGCTTTGCCCTCGGAGAGCTTAAAGTCAAGGATCTGCCGCGCATCCTGATCTCCTCGCTCAAGACCTCGACGATGGTCAACTTCATCATCGCGGCGGCCTCCATCTTTTCGTGGGTGGTTTCAAAGTCGCAGATCGGCGCGGCCATTTCCGCCGCTTTTATCTCACTGGTCAACGGTGACCGCAATGTGTATCTGTTCGTACTCGTTATGATCCTGCTCGTGGTGGGTTGCCTGATGGATAACGTCGCGGCAACGCTGATTCTGGCGCCCATCCTGATTCCTGTCGGCATCTCACTGGGCTGCAACGAGCTGCATATCGGTATGTTGTTCTGCATCTGCCTTGTGGTTGGCTTTGTCACGCCGCCCTTCGGGTACAACCTGTTTACGGCCGTCTCAATCTCCGGCTTGAACTTTAAGCAGATCGTCAGAGGCAGCGCCCCCTTTCTGCTGACCGAAATCGCACTGCTGTTTGTGTTCGCCTACGTGCCGGGCATCATCACCTGGCTGCCCAAGCTGATGGGCTACAGCTACTGATACCGCACCCGGCGCAGGCAAAAATTAAAACACCCGCCAGCGGCGGCCTGCTTCCTTTGGGGCAGGCCGCTTTTTGGTAAATTTTTTAAACCTACAGGCAGCGGGACACCGGTATTAAAATCTGATATGATGTAATCATCGACAGAGAATTACAAAAATCGGGGGGGACGGGCCAATGCGAACGGGATTTGAGATTTTTTTGCTCGTGGCTGAAAAGATGAGTATTTCACACGCGGCACAACAAGCGTATATCACCCAACAATGCGTCAGCGACCATATCAAACGTCTTGAAAATGAATATAACGTCAAGCTTTTCGAGCGCAAGCCCAAGCTGAGCCTGACGCCCGCGGGCGAGGTCATGCTCGAAAGCCTGCGCAACATCCGCATTCTGGAAAAGAATATGGACGACAGCCTACACAGCATGGCCAGCGGTGAAAGCGGCTCCTTCACACTTGGCATCAGTACCTCCCGCGCCTCGGTCATACTGCCCGGCGTGCTGTCGCGGTATTATCAGCTGTTCCCCAGAGTGAATATCTCCTTTTGCATCGAGGATACCAAGATTTTGGAGGAGCGGCTGCTGCGCGGCGAGATCGATCTGTTCATCGGCGTGAATACCGACCCCGACCCAGCCTTTGACATCCACACGATGGCGGACGACGAAATTCGGCTCATCGCCTCTTCCCAGTTGCTGCGCGCACATTTTGATGAGGCTCAGATCGGCAAAATGAGCGGCGGTGTCAACCTCAACCACTTCAGAGGTATCCCTTTCGCCCTCAGCTTCAAGACCGGGAAGGTCAACCACGTGATCATGGAATATCTCAACTACCATCACCTGCGGCTCAACGTTGTCTATAATATCAGCGACTGCGAAGCGCAGATTATGCTGTGCGCCTCGGGCGTCTGCGCGTCGCTGTGTCCCCGTATGCTGCTGAATACGGCTCACCGGCACAACCTGACCAGCGACGAACAAAACAGGTTATATATGTTCCCGATCAGCGGGCTGGACAGGCCGCTACATATCGATATGGTAAGCCACAAGGGCGCGATACAGCCGGCCTTCATCCGCAGTTTTATCGCGCTGACGCAGGAGGAGGTCAAGCGGATCAGCCGGCAGTAAGCCTGCGTTGAAATTTTCGGTTACACTTCCAACCGCGTGTCGGCCAAGCCGCAAAATCCGCCGCAGTCAGGCTGTCAAAAGGCCGTCTGACTGCGGCGGTATTATTTTTAAACAACATCTATATATCTATGTCTCAAAAACTTTTAAAGATTTTGGGCAATTGATGCTCAAAGTGCTGAAAAAGCGCATCCCAATTGACTTTGCCGCCGCAAAATGTTAGTCTAAAGTGTATTTTTCACGCAAATTTTACATGTAGCCGTCTAAAACGCGCAGATGCGATAATAAGACGCGATGATTAAGGGAGGAAGGCTTTGGTGAAGCGCGCAAAGGGCGTTACCTGGCTGCTGCTGATGCTGCCCGGCATTCTATTTGTAGCCGTTTTTATGCTGATTCCGCTCTGCCTGCTGGCGGTCACCACCGTCTCGCCGCACAGCGGCAGCTTTTCGCTGAGCGCTTATTTTGAGATGTTCGGCGGCGAATATTTCCGTCAGGTGTTTTCGCGCAGCCTGCGGTTGAGCCTGCTGAGCACGGCGGTCTGCGCGGTGCTCGGTTTTCCGACCGCGTACTATATCTCGCGCTTTTCAAAGCGCAAGGGTCTGCTGATGGCGCTTGCGGTGTTCCCGATGTTCACAAGCCCGGTCATCCGCTCGTTTAGCTGGATGGTCATCCTCGGCAAAAAGGGCATCGTCAACAGCATGCTGGTGGGCAGCGGACTTTTTGAAAAGCCGCAGAGCCTTTTGTATAACGAATTTTCAATGACCGTCGGCTTTGTGCAGCTGTTTTTGCCGCTGATGATCCTCTCGCTGATCGGCGTGATGGACAGCATCCCCGACGAGCTGAGCCTCGCCGCCTGCAATCTGGGCGCGACGCGGCTAAGAGCATTTTTCAGCGTTGTGTTCCCGCTTAGCATCTCGGGCCTTGTTACCGGCAGCGTGCTGGTCTTCACCGGCTGTCTGACCGCCTACACAACGCCGCAGCTTCTGGGCGGCACCGACACGCGGGTGCTCGCGACGGTGATCTATCAGTACGCGATGAGCCTTGGCGACTGGATGCAGGCCGCCGTTGTGGCCGTGACGATGATTGTCGTGACGGTGGTGGTATCGGTTGTCTTTAACGCGGTGAGCAAGCGGATTAACCCTATGGCATAAGGGTGCTTGCCGCCGACCCGTTTTGCGGACTTTTGTATCGGCGGCATCCCTGTAAACCGCCAATTCAGCCAAAATCAATCGCTACGCCCGTCGGACGCGGGTGCAAAATAATATATGAAACAGACGCTCGGAGAGGATGTGCCACCTGTGTCGCTTCTGGAACTGCAAAGCATTACGGCGGGCTACGACAAAAATGTGATTCTCAAGGATTTTAACTTAAGCGTGGAAAAGGGCGAACTGCTTAGCCTCTTAGGTGCGAGCGGCTGCGGCAAGACGACGACGCTGCGCCTTGTCGCGGGCTTTTCTGAGCCGATGAGCGGCCGCTTTATGTTTGACGGCCGCGACTATACCCACGTGCCGCTGCACAAGCGCAACTTTGGTTTTGTGTTCCAGAGCTATGCGCTGTTTCCGCACATGACCATCTTTGAGAACGTCGCGTTCGGCCTTAAAATGCGAAAGATGGACACCGCCGCGATCAACGCCGCCGTGCGCAGCATTCTTAAAACCGTTGACCTTGAGGGATTTGAGCGCCGTCTGCCGCGCGAGCTCTCGGGCGGACAGCGGCAGCGCGTCGCGCTGGCGCGCGCGCTTGTGGTCCGGCCCGATCTGCTGCTGTTCGACGAGCCGCTCTCGAATCTGGACGCCAAGCTGCGAGTCAAAATGCGGGTCGAGATCCGCAAATTACAGCAGGAGCTGGGCTTTACGGCCATCTATGTCACCCACGATCAGGAAGAGTGCTTCGCCATAAGCGACAAGGTCGCGATTATGAATAACGGCATCATCGAGCAGCTTGGCGCGCCAAGCGACATCTACAACAACCCCAAAACCGAATTTGTCGCCCATTTTGTGGGCTTTGAAAACTTTTTTGACCTCACCCGTACCGGCGAAAACAGCTTTTCAGCCGCTGGAATTCCGCTTGCAGTCGACCAACCCCGTGCGGGCGACCGCTTTAAGGGGTGCATCCGCCCCGAGGATATTTGGGTTTCTGCTGCCGGGGCCAAGGTCGCCAACGCCGTGCCCGGGCGAGTGGCGGTCAGCACCTTTTTGGGCAAGCGCAACCAATACAACGTCGAGACGCCCATCGGCGAGCTGGTGGTCAGCACCAGCCAGGAGCAGTCCTTCAACATCGGCGACGCGGTGACGCTATCGCTGGTGTCGAATAAAATTATTTTGATTTAATTGGAAGGATGAAAAAAGTAACATGCGTAAAAAGGTTTTAACCCTTGTTCTGGCCGCGGCGATGGCCGCGCTTTCTCTCTCGGCCTGCGGCGGCGCTTCAAGTGCGCCCGCCTCGTCGGCTGCACCCGAGTCTTCCGCGTCTGAATCCGCCCCTGCGGCAAAGCCCTTTGAGGGCCAGACCCTCTCGATCAGCACCTTCAGCTTCAACGCCGAGCTGCTGCAAAAGAACATCTATGACCCCTTCATAGAGGCCACCGGCGCCAAGCTGGTGGTGGACACCGGCAAGAACGCCGAGCGCGTGACCAAAATCAAGGAGTCGCCCGAGAGCTATGACATCGTCGTTATCGGCGACCTGTTTGTGGCTCAACTGGCCGAGGCCGACCTCATCGACACCGTCGACCGCGCCGCCATGACCAATCTCGACGCGCTTTACGACTGCGCCAAGGCCCCGATGGGCGAGGATTTTGGCCCCGCCTACACCTTTAACCGTCTCGGCATCGTCTATGACGCCGCTTATTGCAAGGTCGACATTCAGAACTGGGCCGACCTGTGGAATCCTGAGCTGGCCGGCAGCATCTCGATCCCCGACATCACCACCACGACGGGCCCGCTGTTCTACTACGCCACCGCCAAGGCCTTCGGTCTTGAGCCCGGCAAGGATGACGCCGCGATCTTTGCAAAGCTCGGCGAGCTGAAAGCCAACGTCGTCAAGACCTACACAAGCGCCAACGATACCATCACGATGCTCAACCAGGGCGAAGTGAGCGTCGCCGTGCTGCTCGACTACAGCTACACCGCCGCCAAGAGTGCCAACCCCGACTATGTCTGGGTCGATCCCGCCGAGGGCAGCTTCTCGGGCTATAACATGCTCAACATCATCAAGGGCAGCAAAAACAAGGAACTGGCCACCGCGTTCATCGACTTCTACCTGAGCAAGGAAGTTCAGCTGGCCGAGGCGCTTGACGGCGTCGATAGCCCGGTGCGCACCGACGTCGAGTTGACCACCGAGCAGGCCGCCAACTTCACCTACGGCAAGGACACCATCGACGCGCTGATGTTCCCCGACTGGAGCGTCTATAACGCCAACAAGGCGCAGTGGATTGATCAGTGGAACGCCATCTTCTCGGTGAAGTAACCTTTTAAACACCAACCCCGTCGGCGGCACAGG